>NZ_WUJP01000043.1 GCF_009806515.1 Geminicoccus flavidas
TCGGCTGTGTGAGGCGCAGCGGCCCGACGTGGCTCTGATCGACCTGAACCTCGGAGAGGGCGGGGATGGCCGGGTGATCGCCCGGCACCTTAAGGAGCGCTACAACGCGCCAGTGTTCCTGCTGACCGCCCAAGCGGCCCAGGCGCGCAGCGAAAAGCAGACGGTATGGGGGGTCATGCGCAAACCCTACGACACCGGCAGCTTGCCTCGACTGATCGACTTTGTCGCCGATGTCTTGAGGGGACGTCCAGCGGAGCCTCCACCGGGTGTGGAGATCTTCAGGCTGCCGGATCGCTCGCCCGCCAAATCATCTTTCTGATCGGCCCGATGGGGGATCGACTTCTTCCTGGACCAGTGAGCCAAATGCCATCCCGCTGCCCCAAACGAGTACAGCGCTGCACCTATCCAGAAGAGGTCCTGCATGATGGTCACGTTGCTCACTTCTAAAGGATGGCCAGGACCATTTAGGCAGGCAGATGCTGGTAGAGGGGAGACGCCCTGCCTAACCGCCAAAGAATGGTACGTGCCATATCGTGAGGGCGATCACCGGCCCAAACACTCGCGCACCTGGTGGCGCCCGGCATGACCCCGGATGATCATCAGGACCCACCTGATTTCATCGACGTGTGGCGGGCGCAGCGGATCCACGCGATCCTGGTGCGTTATGGCCGGTTCCAATCGCCTGACGTTGAGAGAACGCCCGGCTTCAGAAAACTGGCAGATGCCCGTGACCGAGAGATTGCGGCTGTTGAGGTCGAGGCACTGCGGCGGAAGAGCATTGCGGCTGAAGCTGCAGACGCGGTGGCCAGGGTCTGGAAGATGGGTGGGTGATCTGTGATAGGACCCACGCCAGGGCTTGCGTTACAAGGGTGACAGCTTAGGGGTCAGAATCCGCTGCATGACTGGATCAACCACCACCGCATGGGTATGTCCCTGACGGATCCACCGGCGGGGATAGGGCATGAGCCGAACAATGATCGGCGACCCGCGCTTCTTCACGCGGAGCGGCCCTTTTCCGCTCGCCAAGGTGGCGGAGGCGGCACGCGGTATAGCGCCTGAAGCTAGCTTGCTGCTCATGGGGGTCGCTCCGCTACAGACGGCAGAGCCAGACGAGGTGAGCTTTCTCGATAACCGACGGTACGCCTCGGTGCTGGAGCAGACATCAGCCGGTGCGGTCGTTGTGCATCCGGACATGGCCAGCCGGGTGCCGGCGCATACAGTTCCGATCGTCACAATGGAACCCTATGTCGGCTGGGCACGTGTCGCAGCGATGTTTCACCCGGCCTCGCCAGTGTCTCCGGGCATCCATCCGACCGCCCTCGTCGCCGTTGATGCTACGGTTGATCCCTCGGCCGAGGTAGGACCGTTTGCGCTGATCGAGGCCGGGGCGGAAGTAGGCGCCGGCTGCCGAATAGGCCCCCACGTAGCTATCGGGGCGGGTGTCGTGCTGGGGCCGGAATGTCGAATCGGAGCGCATGCCAGCCTCAGCCACGCCGTCGTGGGTGCCCGAGTCTACGTCTATCCCGGTGCGCGCATCGGGCA
>NZ_WUJP01000044.1 GCF_009806515.1 Geminicoccus flavidas
GGAAGGGTTCAGCTTTGCATCCACCGACGCTGGATTCCTACCGGTCCCGCATCTTGGCCGTGTGGTGCTAGAGGATGACGTGGAAGTTGGCGCCAACACGACCATCGACCGAGGCTCGACGGGAGACACCGTGATCGGCGCAGGCTGTCGCCTCGATAATCAAGTGCAGATCGCGCACAATGTCCGCCTCGGCCGCTGCTGTGTGGTCGTGGCGAAGGTGGGCATTGCCGGTTCGACGGTGCTCGATGATTTTGTTCAAATTGGCGGTCAGGCGGCACTGGCCGGACATTTGCGGATCGGAAAAGGAGTCCGAATCGGGGCGCAGGCAGGCGTGATGTCGGACGTGCCCCCGGGCGTGGCGCTGGTTGGCACTCCGGCCCAGCCCAGACACGAGTTCTTCAGGCAGGTGGCTATCCTCAAGCGGATGGCGCGCCGGTGGACGAAGTCACGATAGAGACGGGATTCAGAGCCCAGAGCCGGTAGACTCTGGATGCCCCAAGTCGCCCCAGGCACAGGTAAGTACGCTTAAGCTGTAGATCTCTCTAGTCGGCGATGGCGCCAGTAGAGGGCTACGAAGATTGGAAGAAATAATGCAATCTGTGTTAGAAGATTTGTAATATCGAAAGGATTATATATGCTCAATGTACTACTAATACCGCTATAAAAGCTTGCAGATCTTGCAAATGCGCCAAATACTGCAGCTGCATTTGCCATCACGGCCAAGACAAGCCATGCATTGGCAAACCGCATGAGCGTCTTATTCATCAGGATCATTGTCCTTGGCGTTGTCCGCAGGAGTTTAGTGGGGCAGTCTCTTCCAACTGTAGGCCAGCCTTTATCAGGCGGGGGACAATTTGCTTGGTCGCACGCTTGGCCCACCAGCATCCTCGATAACGCCTGCCGGTCGCCGGCCGTGCAGCCGCCTTGTACCTTCGGCTCGCACAACGTTGCCTCCGACCAGGCTACCCATTCGAGGAAGCACAAGGGCGTAGTGTGTTCCATCTGAGGTGGATCCTGATCGTTCAGAACATCGTATAGAACGTGGTGTGGGCTGATGACGACGATACGCCGATCCAACGTTCCGACTTCTGCACCTTTGCTGGGGCAGAAAACTTGGCCTACGCGCAGGCCACTGTCTGGGGTCATTCGTGCTTTATAGCACGATTATCCCGGCCATCTTGCTATTTTATTCTAAGCGCCAGGAGCAACCTCGACGCCTGCAAGCCGATAGAGGCGCACCATGGGGCTTGAGCCAATTGCCCAGCGGCTCTTCACCCGCCGGTCCGTCTCCAACTGCAGGATCACCTCATAAAAGTCTCTGTCGCTCAACTTCGCGCGTTCGCGCAGGGCTGGGCCTGATAGCTCGTGCCCATCTGCCAATGCCGCCAGAATGGCGCTCTTCGCCGCGTTCTCAGCCATCGGCCGTGCTCCTGGAGCCATTGTTATTCAAGGCGAAGTTGCCGCCTTAACAGGAACCTCTTCAGCAGTTAGAGGCTCGTCTTTGCTCCCTGACTTTAGGCCTGTCTCGATCAGATGAGCCGATGGCTTCCTCAGCCGCACGCCAGGCCCGCCGCCGTTCTCAGGGATAAATTCGATGCCGTTCTCTATGAGCGCACGCTCGATGGCATTCTGATTGGCCTTCGTCGGGCTTCCTCGGCCAGTCTCAAATGCCCGCAGCGTACTGAGGCCGACACAAGCAGCCTTTGCCAAGGCTTCCTGTGACCATCCGAGGAGCGCGCGCCCAGCGCGACATGTGGCAGGGGTTATCATGTAGCCAGAAGTGCCATGCTTTGGCTACTTTCGTCAACATCAACGAGTTTCGTTGACAGCAACGCTTGGCGGGCTCACAACGATTTTCGTTAACTGGCCCGGCAGGAGCTACCACCTTCCCGCCGGGCCTGACCTTACGCAGGAGTACACATCCATGCGATCGGCTAGCCATTTCCATACCACGTCCCGCCGCACACTGCTCGCTCAAGCTGGCGCAGCCTCGCCCATCCACCCCACTCGCGACGTCGACCGTCTGCTGACGGGAGGCGTGGCATGAGCGACGACAGCTTCAAGCGCATGGCTATGAAGGTTGCCGTGGCGGCCGCCCAGTGCACGGATGTGGCCAGGCGCGATCTGAGCGCGGCCGGACGGATCAGCACCCTGTACCTGGACTGGCTGGCCGCGAAGGACCAGAACTACTGGTCCATGCACAACCTCCGGCATGTTCCAGAAGGCAGCGAGCGCCATGAGAAGGCCGTGGAGCGGATTGTCAGGCAACGCGCCATGATGTTCCGCTTGGTCGAGAAGGCCTGCGCGGTGCCGCTGGATGACCCGGAGGCACGCCGGCAGCTGCAGCGCTTCGCCGACTGGATCGAGAGGTCCGGCAGTGATCATGAGGATCGCGATATCGAGCTGATCGAGGCACGCCTCGACGGGGTCATTCAGGGGCGCTGCCAGGTGGTGCCGATCCGGCCGCTGCCGGTGACGGCCAAAAAGCGTACCCGCACCCGAAAGGGAGCGGAAGCATGAGTGCCAACCGATGCAGGGCCTCTGGCAGCGCGTCCAGCCTGCCGCCGACGGGCATGCCCGACCAACCGCCTTCTAAGCGGCTGTAGACCGAAAGTTCTGCAGACCTCTCGGGTAAGCCGGTCTATTAACGCTGATGCAGGCGTGCCTGGCGCGCACTGCATGGACGTCGAGCTTCGGCGAACCCAAGAAGGCCGCCGCCCAACCTGCAGGCGGTCTGGTCGATGCAGAGCTCAGCAGGCCGCCCTGCAGCGCATCCTTAGGGGCGGCCCCTTTTCTCTCTGTTCGCGTCTTGTCGATCCCACCGCGGCTCATGCCGCCGGTGATCCCTGGCGCATGGGAACTCATCATGGCCGACTTCCCGGCGATGCCGTTCTACACGGACGCTTATCTCGCCGACACGACCCATCTCACCACCGAGGAGCACGGCGCCTATCTGCTCCTCCTGTTCGCCGCCTGGCGCTCGCCCGGCTGCTCCCTGCGTGACGACGATGCCTTCCTGGCACGCGTGGCCAAGGTCACGCCTGATCGCTGGAAGAAGCGGCTGCGCCCAGTCCTGGCGCCGTTCTGGCGGATCCAGGACGGGATCTGGACGCAGAAGAAGCAGCAATCCGTTCGTGAAAAGCTCGGAGCGATTTCGGAGAAGCGCGCCAAGGCCGCACGACAGGCTCGGGAGGCTAAGCCCTTGGCGCTGCACGGAGCGGCACCAGCAAATGAGGGAGCAACCGGCCAGCAAACCGGCCCCTATCCAAAACCAAATACCAGAACCAAAGAAACACCCCCTACGGTCCCCCTCCCGGGAGACGCGCGTGTGCTCGAGGAGTTCGAGGTCTGGTGGCAGGCCTATCCGCGGAAGATCGGCCGCAAGGCGACGCTGGAGGCCTACCAGCGAGCCCGGGATGAGGCGGAGGCAGGCCAGCTGCTGGCGGCCGTGCAGGCCGCTGCAGTGGCCTCGAAGGCCGAGGGCACGCAGGACCGGTTCATCCCGCACCCGGCGAACTGGCTGGAGCAGCGGCGGTGGCAGGATCAGGCGGCAGAGGTGCCGGCAGCACCCGCTGAGCCGATCGAGCTGGCGCGGCTCGCCGCTGGGGCTCTGCTCGCGACGCAAAGCCGGGCTAGGTACGATGCGTTGTTGGAGCGGGTGGGCCCCGGTGAGTTAATTAGGCTAGCGCGGCACTATGGAGACGGACGGGATACTCGTGACCTGTTCATGATGGTCGAGCGGACGGGGAAAAAGCGTCATTGTGAGGTATAGCGTGGCCACTTACGAGGAAATTAGAGACATCGTCGTGGACCTGCTGCAGGGCCAGGAGAGGACCGAATACCCAAACAACCAATTCGAGCATCTGAAATACAATGTTGCCGCCGTCCTGGCTAGAAGAGAAAACCGCCAGTCTCAACGTCATCCGGCGCTAAATGAACTTGAGTCTGAACTTACTCGCGATGTATTTTGGGACCTCTTCCGACAGGGCTACATTACCTTAGGAAGCAACAATGCCAATCCGAACTGGCCATTCTTCAGACTTTCCCACCACGGTCAGCAGGCGATCACGAGCGGCAGACCGTGGAGATTCCACAGTGCTGAATCATATCTTCAGCTTGTGCGGGCCCAGGTCCCTAGTCTCGACGACCTAACGGCGATCTATCTCGAAGAAGCAGTATCAAGCTTCTATGCTGATTGCATTCTGGCCTGTTGTGTAATGCTCGGGGTTGCTTCAGAGAACGAGTTCTTGAATTTCCTGAGTGCTTCGACTTCTAGTTCGCTATATAGTCGGCAGTTCACCAGCATACAGTCAGAACGCACTATCCTACGGAAAATCGACGCATTTCGACGCTTCATCGCCCCTATCGCTAGGGGACTGCCTAACCAGGTAGGTGAGGACATCGAGACCAACTTTCAGGGCGTTCAGTCGCTAATCCGCTTTAGCCGGAACGAAGCAGGGCATCCGCAGGGCGATGTTCCCAGTCGCGAGCACGTATACGTCCTCCTGCAGCTCTTCATTCCTTACGCGCAGAAGGTTGCTGCCTTGAAGTCGTATTTCCCAACGACCTAATCACCCACCCGACACCTGTGCTACCTCGGTGCTACCGCATTCTCCGTTCAAGTCCGTCAGGCAGCATTCATTTCGGCTAAGTCTTTGAAATAACTTGGTCCCCGCTGCCGGACTCGAACCGGCACGCCTTGCAGCGAGCGATTTTAAGTCGCTTGCGTCTACCTGTTCCGCCAAGCGGGGCTGCGGGGCCAGCCTAGCAAGCCGGCGGCGGATGCGGAACCGGGCTCAGGCTTCGGCCTTGGTTTCCACCCCGCGCTCCAGCGCCCAGGCGGTGAGCCGGGCATACCCGGAATCGAGCTGGGTCTGATTGGTGCCGCGGAACACGATGGTGGTGCCGTAGCGCCCGTCGCGGGTGAACGGGTAGCTGCCGATGTCGATCCCGGCATGGTCCTGCTGGATCTTGCCCAGCGCCTCGGCGACCTCACCTTCGGGGGTGAACAGGGTGAGGCTCCTGGACTTGAGGCGCGGGCCGCCCTTCAGGCGCGCCTTGATGCCGTCGAACATTGCCCGCATGATCGCCGGCACGCCTGCCAGCACATAGACGTTCTCGACCCGGAAGCCCGGCGCGATGCTGACCGGGTTGTCGATCAGCTCGGCCCCTTCCGGGGTCTCGGCCATGCGCATCCGTGCTGCGTTGACCTTCTCCGGCGGAAAATAGGCGAGCAGGCGTCGCTCGGCTTCCGGGTGGCGGCCGAACGGCAGGCCGAACGCCTTGGCGACGCAGGCCGACGTGATGTCGTCATGGGTCGGGCCGATGCCGCCCGTGGTGAAGACATAGGTGTAGCGGCGGCGCAGCGCGTTCAGCGCGTCGACGATCTCCGCCTCGATGTCGGGCACGACCCGCGCCTCGGCCAGGCGCACGCCGATCTCGCCCAGCTCGCGCGCGATGTGCGCGAGGTTCACGTCCTGGGTCCGGCCGCTCAGGATCTCGTTGCCGATGATCAGGACCGCGGCGGTCGGCTGCTCACTCATGTCGCTTCGGCTCCCGCAGGCTGACAGGCACCGGCGCAGGCGGCGTCACGGGCGGCTTGCGCGCGCCGGTCCGGCCAACCTAGTCGACGGGGCCGGCTGGAACCTACATGGGCTCCTCGCAGCCCGCCATGATCATGTCCGGCTTTGTTCCTGTTCGGCCCTTGCAGCACCTCCGCCAGCCGAAGAGAACGAACTTGAGCAAATTCTACCACTGGTTTAGTTCTGATGGTCGCCGCGCCAAGCAAATCCGAAGGAATGCCCGTGCGCCCGACGTCCCGCTGCATCACCTCCAGGATTTCGCAGCCATGCGCCGGGCTGGCCGCCTCGCCGCGGCAACACTGGCGATGATCGCGCCGCTGGTCCGCGAAGGCGCCACCACCAGGGCGCTGGATGCCGCATGCGAGGCGTTCATCCGCGACCATGGCGCCCTGCCCGCCCCGCTCGGCTACCAGGGCTATCCGTTCGCGACCTGCATGTCGCCGAACGAGGTTGTCTGCCACGGCATGCCGGACGACCGGCCGCTCGCAGCCGGCGACCTGCTCAAGATCGATATCACGGTGGAACTGGCGGGCTGGCACGGCGACTGCTGCCGGACCTTCGCGGTGGGTGAGATCGATGCCCGCCGGCAGCTCCTGATGGAGGTGAGCGAGGCGGCCCTGGCCGCAGGTGTGGCGGCGGTGCGGCCGGGCGGCCGCCTGTCGGCGATCGGGCGGGCGGTCCAGGAACTGGTCGAGGCGGCGGGCTTCAGCGTGGTGCGCAGCTATTGCGGCCACGGCATCGGCCG
>NZ_WUJP01000045.1 GCF_009806515.1 Geminicoccus flavidas
GGCGTTCCACCAGCCGCCGCAGGTCCTGCACCATCTGGACGAGGATCGTGACCTGACGCTCCTGCCCGGCATGTTCTTCACGATCGAGCCGATGGTGAACGAGGGCAGCCACGCGACGCGGCGCCTGGACGACGGCTGGACCGTGGTGACCGCCGATGGCGGCCTGTCCGCCCAGTTCGAGCACACGGTGGGGGTGACGGAAGGCGGCATCGAAATCTTCACCCTGCCCCGTCCGGCCTGAGGTACCGCGATGTTCGCCGTCGATCCGAGCGTTGCCGACAGCCTTCGCCCACACGGCCTGTCGGCGGCATGCGAGACCGATGCCTCGGGCGTTGCCCGCTTCGTGATCGTCGGCCGGACCTGGTCGTTCAAGGACCGGCTGAAAGCCCACGACGCCCGCTTCGATGGCAGCCGCAAGGCCTGGCTGCTGCCCTCCGAGGCCGCCCTGCGCAGCTTCGCCGACGGCCTCGCCACGGTCGTACCCGGCCTGGCCGAGGCGGCGCCGGCGGAGCCCGGCAAGGGCTGGAGCTGGGGCAGCAAGCATTTTCATGGTCATCGCGAGCGGCTGCGTAGCCGTTTCACCGAGGCCCGCGACGAGACCGCGCTCGCCGACTACGAGCTCCTGGAACTGCTCCTGTTTTTCTCGGTCCACCGCCGGGACACCAAGCCCATCGCCAAGGCGCTGATCGAGCGGTTCGGCGGGCTGGGCGGCGTGCTGGCGGCAGCGCCCGTGCGATATGGCGAGATCTTCGGCCTGGATCCGATGGCAGCCAGCGAGGAGCGCCGGGAGCAGGTCGACCAGGACCTGCGCTTCACCCGCATCCTGCTCAAGGCCATCCACCAGCTGATGCGGCGCGTCCTGAAGGAGGAGGTGAAGGAGCGCCCGCTGATCGGCTCGTGGACCGCGCTGATCGACTATCTGGCGATCAGCATGAGCCACGAGGGGACCGAGCATTTCCGCATCCTGTTCCTGGACCGCAAGAACATCCTCCTGCGCGACGAGGTGCAGAGCCGCGGCACGGTCGACCACACGCCGCTCTACCCGCGCGAGGTGCTCAAGCGCTGCCTGGAACTGGACGCGGCCGCAATCATCATGGTGCACAACCACCCCTCGGGCGACCCGACCCCGTCGCGCGCCGATGTCGAGATGACCAAGGAGGTGGCGGCCCTGCTGAAGGCTGCGGACATCGAACTCCACGACCATGTGATCGTCGGCAAGGGCCGGCACCTGAGCTTCCGCACCGAGCGGCTGATCTAGCGGCGGCTTAAAGCCGGGCGTTCGATCTGCTAGCTGGGCCGCGCTATGCCCGACCTGCCTGATCTTCCCGTCTGCGACGTCCTTCCGGCACTCGCCCAGGCCCTGGCCGGGCGGGGTGCTGCCGTGCTGGAAGCCCCGCCCGGTGCCGGCAAGACCACGCTGGTACCCCTGGCCCTGCTGGAGGCGCCCTGGCGCGAGGGCGGGCGGCTGATCATGCTGGAGCCCCGCCGCTTGGCGACACGTGCCGCGGCGCGGCGGATGGCCGACCTCCTGGGCGAGCGCACCGGGGAGACGGTCGGCTATGCCATGCGCTTCGAGCGCAGCATCGGGCCGGACACGGTGATCGAGGTCCTGACGGAAGGGCTCTTTCTGCGCCGGCTCCAGGCCGATCCGGAGCTCTTGGGCGTAGCGGCGGTGATCTTCGACGAGTTCCACGAGCGCTCGCTCGATGTCGACCTGGCCCTGGCGCTGACCCTGGAGAGCCGGGCTGCGCTGCGCCCGGACCTGCGCATCCTGGCGATGTCGGCGACGCTGGACGGCGTGGCGGTCGCTGGCCTGCTGGGCGAGGCACCGGTGATCCGCAGCGAAGGCCGGATGTTCCCGGTGGCCGTGCGCCATGTCGGCCGCGATCCGGACGAGCCGGTCGACTGGGCGGTGGCGCGTGCCTGCCTGGAGGCGGTCGCGACCGAGGCCGGCTCGATCCTGGCGTTCCTGCCGGGCCAGGCCGAGATTGGCCGCGCCGCCGCCTTCCTGTCCGGCCGGCTGGCGGGCCAGCCCGGGCTGCAGGTTCATCCGCTCTATGGCGACCTGTCCAAGGAGGCGCAGGACCGGGCGATCCGCCCGGCAGCCTCGGGCTGCCGCAAGATCGTGCTGGCCACCGATATCGCCGAGACCAGCCTCACCATCGAAGGCGTGCGGGTGGTGGTGGACAGCGGCCTGGCCCGCAAGCCCAGCTTCTCCCCGCGCACCGGCACCTCTGCACTCACAACCCGCCGGATCGCGCTTGCCAATGCCGAGCAGCGGCGCGGGCGCGCCGGGCGGCTGGAGCCCGGCATCTGCCTGCGCCTGTGGTCGGCCGCCGAGGAGCGGCAGATGGCGGCCCAGCCGCGCCCGGAGATCCTGGACAGCGAGCTGGTGCCGCTGGTGCTGGAGCTGCGGGTCTGGGGGGTGCGGGATGCCGCGAGCCTCGCCTGGCTGGATCCGCCGCCGGCAGCGGCCCTGTCCGCCGCCGCCGACACGCTCCGGCTGCTGGGCGCCCTGGACGAAGAGGGTGCGGTGACCGCCCTTGGCCGGCGCATGGCGCGGCTGCCGGTCCATCCGCGCTTGGCAGCCATGGTGCTGGCCGGCGAGCGAAGTGGGGCCGCCGACACCGCGGCGGCGATCGCAGCACTCCTGTCGGGTCGTGACCTCCTGCCCGGCAGTGCTTCGGTCGACCTCGCCCTGCGCCTGGAGGCGCTGCTGGGCGGCGGTGGAGAGTCCGGTCGGCGCCAGCAGGCCCTCTCGATCGCGCGACAGCTCGGCCAGGGCCGCTTCGACCGCAGCCGGATCGAGCCCGCCCGGGCCGGCGCCCTGCTCGCCCACGCCTATCCGGACCGTGTCGCCCGGCGGCGGGCATTGGGTTCCTATCGCTTGGCAAATGGCCGCGGCGCCCTGCTCGATCAGGCCGAGCCCTTGGCCTTGTCTCCCTGGCTGGTCGTGGCCGAGCTGGACGACCGGGGTGCGGATGGCCGGGTGCGGCTGGCCGCGGCGGTACTGCCCGACGACCTGCCCGATGCGGGCCGGCGGGAGGCGACGATGCTGGAGCTGGAGGGGCCGAGCGGCCGAGTGGTGGCCAAGCGGGCGGTGATGCTGGGAGCGATCGAGCTGTCGGTGCGCTACGACGAGCCCGGCCGCGAGCAGGCGGCCGAGTTGCTGGCCCAGGCACTGGCGCCGCGCCTGCCGGCCCTGATCGCGGTCACGCCCGCAGTCGAGCGGCTGCGCCGTCGTGTCATGCTGCTGCGGCACCTGGATGGCGAGGGATCGACCCTGCCGGACCTGTCGGACGAGGGGCTGGTCCAGGGCGCCGCCGACATCCTCGCCGGTTGGCTGGATGGGGTGCGCTCCCTGCGGGAAGCGGAGGCGCTCGACTGGCACGCGGCGCTCGCCGCCCGGCTGGACCATGCGGCGCGCCTGCGCCTGGATACCGAGCTGCCGACTCACTGGACCACGCCGGCGGGCACACGCCATGCGATCGACTATGGGAGCGATCCGCCGGTGCTGGCGGTGCGTCTGCAGGAGATGTTTGGGGCGGCACAAGGACCGGTGCTGGCTAACGGGCGTATCGCCTGCGTGCTCCACCTGCTCTCGCCGGCACAGCGGCCGGCGGCCATCACCAGCGACCTCGCCGGGTTCTGGCGCACCGG
>NZ_WUJP01000046.1 GCF_009806515.1 Geminicoccus flavidas
CTGGCCGGATACGCGCAAGGAGTTGCGCGGCCGCTACCCCAAGCATTTCTGGCCGGACGATCCGGCCAGCGCCCAGGCGACCGCGCGGGTACGGCCGCGCTAGAGTGGGCCTGGCCGCTGGAAGCGCCCTTCGTCCGGCTGGTGATCAAAGCTGATGCGGGTAGTCTCGAACTGGCGGCTGTCCAGCCCGCCCGCCAGCAGCGGCCAGCCCCGGCCGGCAAAGGCGCGGAACGGGACCGCACCACAGCCCTGCCACTCCGCCGGCCGGAGCGATGGCAGGCTGCGCTCCAGAAGATCAATCGCCGCTACCAGTGGCGCGATGAGCGGCCGGGTCCAGGTGGCGGCCAGCACCTCGCCGCAGGTCCGGCCAAGGCGGGTCAGCACAAAATAAGCGCCCTTCTCACCCGCGATCGTCGGTCGGCGCCCGCCCCAGAGCATCAGGACGAAGCGCTGGCCGGCTGTCGCGTCGACCAGATCGGCCGCATCGATTGGCAGGGCTGCCGGCTCGAGCGGCACGAGCAGATCCCGCCCGAGGTCGACCAGCAGCTCTGCCTGACCCAGGCGCACGCGCACCATCACGGGATCGGTGCCGGTCTCCAGCCGGATCGGCACGCCGCGCAGCACGCCTTCCACCAGCGCTCCGGCCTGAGCGGGTCCGGCAACGAGGCCCAGGAGCAGTGCCGCCGCTGCCAGGGCCTTTCGCACCGGCGTCAGGCCGTCCCGAACACGCGGTTCAGGATCGTGTCGACATGCTTGAGGTGGTAGCCCAGGTCGAACAGCTCTTCGAGCGCTGCCGGCTCGATCCGCGCGG
>NZ_WUJP01000047.1 GCF_009806515.1 Geminicoccus flavidas
TCACGTCCGGGTCGGCCTGGAGCTGGGCGAGGAAGGGCTGCTCCGCCTCCCAGGCCCGCATCGCGTTGCGCTGGACCAGCTCATAGGCCTTCTGCCGGGGCATGCCGGTGTCGATCAGCGCCAGGAGGATGCGCTGGGCGTTCCACAGGCCCAGAGACGCGTCGAGGTTGCGCTGCATCCGCTCAGGGTAAACCACCAGTTTCTCGACCATGCCGGCGGCCCGATGCAGGGCGAAGTCCAGGACAATGCAGGCATCGGGCAGCAGCGTGCGCTCCACCGCACTGTGCGAGATGTCGCGCTCATGCCAGAGCGCCACGTTCTCCAGCGCGGGAATCGCCGCACCACGCACGATCCGGGCCAGGCCCGTCAGGTTCTCGGACAGGACCGGGTTGCGCTTGTGCGGCATGGCCGAGCTGCCCTTCTGTCCCTTGTGGAAGAACTCCTCGGCCTCGCGCACCTCGCTGCGCTGGAGGTGGCGGATCTCGACCGCCAGGCGCTCGATCGCGGATGCGGTGATCGCTAGGCTGGCGGTGAAGGCGGCATGGCGGTCGCGCGGGATCACTTGGGTGGAGACCGGCTCCACGGCCAGGCCCAGCTTGGCTGCGACCCTGGCTTCGACCGCCGGGTCGACATTGGCGAAGCTGCCGACCGCACCGCTGATAGCGCAGGTGGCGATTTCCGCCCGGCCGGCCACCAGCCGCGCCCGGCAGCGGGCGAACTCGGCGAAGTGGCCGGCGAGCTTCACCCCGAAGCTGGTGGGCTCGGCATGGATCGCATGGCTGCGGCCGATCGTGGCGGTGGCGCGGTGCTCGAGCGCGCGCGCCTTCAGCGCGGCCAGCAGCCGGTCCAGCCCGGCGATCAGCAGGTCGGCGGCGCGGCTGAGCTGGACCGCCAGCGTGGTGTCGAGCAGGTCCGAGCTGGTCAGGCCCAGATGTAGGAAGCGGGTATCGGCACCGCACAGATTCTCCAGATGGGTCAGAAAGGCGATCACGTCGTGGCGCGTGATCGCCTCGATCTTCTCGACCGCCTCCGGATCGATGATCTCGGCCATCCGCTCCGTCGTGGCGGTCCGCAGCGCGCCCACCGCGTCCGCCGGCACCTGCCCCAGCTCCGCCATCGCCTCGGCGGCGGAAAGCTCAATCTCGAGCCACAGGCGCAACTTCTCTTCGGCGGAGAAGATCGCCGTCATCTCGGGGCGGGCGTAGCGCGGGATCATCTTGCATCGGCTCCGGTGGGATTCGCGGGTTCCGATAGCGCCCATTCGGCCGCATATGAAGGGCGGAACGTTTGCGGGCGAG
>NZ_WUJP01000048.1 GCF_009806515.1 Geminicoccus flavidas
GAGCAGCATGGGCCGCCATCACGTCGACGACATCGTCTCGTTCTGGTTCGACCTGCCGGACAAGGCCGCCTGGTTCCGGGTCGATCCCGCCTTTGACGCCCGCATCCGCGACCGGTTCGGCGAGCTCCTGCTCCCGGCAACCGCCGGCGCGCATGACGACTGGGCGACCACGCCCGAAGGTGCCCTGGCACTCCTGCTGGTCCTGGACCAGTTCCCGCGCAACGTGCATCGCGGCACGCCCTTGGCCTTCGCCTCGGATGCCAAGGCCCGCGAGATCGCCCGGGACGTGCTGGCGGCTGGCCTCGATCAGCAGGTGCCGCGCGAGCGGCGCCTGTTCCTCTATCTGCCGTTCGAACATTCGGAGCGGCTGGCCGACCAGGACCTGTGCTGCCGGCTCATGGCGATGCTGGAGGACCCTACCCTGCTCGACTATGCCGAGCAGCACCAGCGGATCATCGCCAGGTTCGGCCGCTTCCCGCACCGCAACCGGATCCTCGGCCGCCCGTCCACGCCGGAGGAGGAGGCCTTCCTCCTGGAGCCGAACTCGTCGTTCTGAGGCGCTCAGCGCTGATAGGCGCGGCTGATATAGTTGCTCCAGAATCGCTCGAGCGCGCTCAGGAGGTCATTGGCCGAGGACAGGCGGTCGGCGCCGATCCCTGTAGCGGCCAGTTCTTCGGCGTTCTTGGCGTAAAGGGCGTCGATCTTGCCGACCAGGTCCAGGCCCTTGGGCGAGAGTCGCACCCGGGTCATGCGCCGGTCGTGGAAGGAGCGTTCCTGGATCAGGTAGCCGGTCTCGACCAGCTTCTTGACGTTGTAGGACACGTTCGAGCCGAGATAGTAGCCGCGCACCGTCAGTTCGCCGACGGTCAGCTGCTCCTCATTGATGTTCGAGAGGATCAGGGTTTGCACGTTATTGATGTCTTCGATGCCAAGCCGGTCGAGTTCGGTCTTGATGACATCGAGGAAGCGCCGATGGAGACGTTCGATCAACCGGATCGAAACGAGATATGGATCTTTCACGTCGCCCTCGTATCGGGACAGCGCGGGGCCTGAACATGCCGACCATTCGCCTGGGCCGCCGGTTCGCCAGGATCCGCCCATCTACTTCTCAATAGACACTGGCGAAAAGTCCCACCGCACGTCAACGACGGGTATATCAGAATCTTCCAATTTTTCACTCAGGAGGCGATTCTCTGGCCCGCATGTCCCCAGCCTGCATCCGCGAGGCACTGATACCTGAAGCTACCAGCCTCGTGACGTTCGTCGCGACGGCCAGTCGCATGGTGGAGGGGAACGTTTAACCTCGCGGCCACCCTGATCTATTCTGGGGCGGTTCCAACCTGTCCCGGAAGCAACATTGACTCCGTTCGCCGCCTTTCCGCGCTCACGCCCCCGCCGGCTGCGGCGCACGCCCTGGATCCGCGCCATGGTGGCCGAGGTCGCCCTGAGCCCGCGCGACCTGATCCTACCCGTGTTCATCCTGGAGGGGCAGGGCCAGCGCGAGGCCGTGGCCAGCATGCCGGGCGTGGAGCGGCTGTCGGTCGACCTGCTGGTGGGCGTCGCCGAGGAGGCCGCGGGCCTGGGCATCCCGGCCCTGGCCCTGTTCCCGGTGACCCCGCCCGAGCGCAAGTCCGATGACGGGTGCGAGGCCTGGAACGAGGACAACCTGGTCTGCCGGGCGCTGCGGGCGATCAAGCGCGCCGTGCCGGAGATCGGGCTGATCACCGACGTGGCGCTCGACCCCTACACGTCGCACGGCCAGGACGGGCTGATCCGCGACGGCCGGATCCTGAACGACGAGACGATTGCAGCGCTCTGCCGCCAGGCTCTGTGCCAGGCAGCCGCCGGTTGTGACATCGTGGCGCCGTCCGACATGATGGACGGGCGGATCGGCGCGCTGCGCACGGTGTTGGACGAGCAGGGCTTCCAGGACACGATCCTCCTGTCCTACGCGGCCAAGTATGCCTCGGCCTTCTACGGGCCGTTCCGCGATGCGGTCGGCTCCGGCCGCTCGCTCGGCCGTGCCGACAAGAAGACCTACCAGATGGACCCGGCCAACACGGCGGAGGCGCTGCGCGAGGTGGCAGCCGACCTGTCGGAAGCCGCCGATATGGTGATGGTCAAGCCGGGCCTGCCCTATCTCGACATCATCCGGCGGGTGAAGGAGACCTATGACGTCCCGACCTTCGCCTACCAGGTCAGCGGCGAGTATGCGGTGATCAAGGCGGCGGCGGCGCAGGGTTGGATTGATGGCGACGCCGCGATGATGGAGACGCTGCTGGCCTTCAAGCGAGCCGGGGCGGACGGCATCCTCACCTATGCGGCCATCGACATCGCCCGGCGGCTGCGCGACGGGGGCTGAGGCTCACAGGCGGATCAGCGGTAGGCCCTTCTCGGGGTCGTGGACCCGGCGCAGATGGGCCGGCGATTCGGTCAGCACGACCTCGAGCGTCGGCTCCACCGTGCCTTTCAGGAGGTGGCCGCCCAGGGTGGAGCCGTCGCGCCGGCCCAGGACCGCGTGCAGGTGTAGCTTGGGCTTGCCGTCCTCGGTCACGCTGACGTCGCCCAGCATGGCAACGACCTCGGTGACCTCCTCGACCGGGATCTCCAGATACTCCTTCTTCGCGCCGTCCCAGAACGCCAGGGTCGCCCGGGCGAACGCGCCGATCGCGGTGATCTGGGCTGCTGCCACTCGCTCGTCGGCGGCGAAGCGCTCCAGGCTCGCCATCACCTCGTCGCCCGGGTCCAGCACCAGCGCGAAGGTCCGCTGGCCGTTCGCCTCGTGGATCTGCCGAGCCTGCATCACCCTTCTCCCGTCATGGTTCACCGGGATGGAACGGGGTGCGCGCCCCTGCCGTTCCGCCTGATTTTACGCTGGATCAGTGCAGATTAATGACTCCTCCGGCCTGCCCGATCCCGAACTACGACAGGAAGCAACCGGGGTGGCGGCGATGCGCAGAAGATCCATCGACGCGTCCATCGTGCTGGGGGCGAGCTGCTGCTGGCTAGGTGCCAGAGCGACGGCGACAGCGGCCCGATCGCGGCCGCGCCGGAGGCCGCCCAGATGCGCCCGGAGCCGGGGGTGATCGACGGCTGGACGTATCGTGACAGCCAGTTCGATCCGCACGCCGACCAGAAGGTGATGATCGATCCGCAGGCGCAGATCTATCGCTGCGCCGGTGCCGACTATGGCAGCCTCAACGCCCAGGGGGTGCAGAAGCTCGCCCAGATGCTGCCGGACGAGACGACCCCACGGCTGAAGTCGCGGGACTAGCTGACCAACACGCCTGGAACGGGCGTGCTCAGGCTGCGCTTCACCGTGCTGCGCATCTCGGCCACCGTGCCGCTCGCCACCACCGCCTCACGGCTCATCCCGGTGGGTGCCGTGATCATCTCGGGCGGGAGGCCACCGGCAAGGGCGGCTCGCTCACCGGCAGTGCTACCATCCTGATCGAGGTGCGCTACTCGGTGAGCGACAAGGTGCTGCTGGCCCCGCAGCGTCTGGTCAGCCCCGGCGCGTTCGACCTGGAATCGACGCTCAGCACGGAGAACACCGCGCGCGATCGCCAAGCGGGTCGCGGAGGAGATCCGCACGCGGCTGGATCAGACGACAGCCCGCTCCTGACGTCTCCGCCGCTCAGTCCAGCAGGGCCGCCATCTGGTCGTAGAGCTGCGCCGGGCCGGCGATGATCGGGTTGCCCCTGGTGAGCCCGTCATTGGCCAGGAAGTCGTTGGTGCGACCGCCCGCCCCGCGCACCACCGCGATTGCGGCCAGCGCATCCCAGCTGTTCATGTGGCCCTCGACATAGCCGAGCAGCCGGCCGCAGGCGACGTAGCAGATCGACAGCGTGCCCGACCCGCTGCGATGGAACATGCCGCCCGCGTTCAGGAGCCGGGTCATCACCGAGATTACCGATGCCGGCGTGATCCGGTTGGAATAGCCCACACTGGTGATCCCGGCGGTGAAGTCCGTCCCGGGATGGGGGCGGATCGGCCGGTCGTTCATGGTGGCGGGCTCGCCGCGGCGCGCGGCGAACAGCTCGTCGGCGCACGGGTCGTAGACCAGACCCATCTCGATCTCGCCGTCCCGCACATAGGCGATCGAAATGCACCAAGTCCGGATCCCGGAAATGAAGGGCTGGGTCCCGTCGATCGGGTCGACCAC
>NZ_WUJP01000049.1 GCF_009806515.1 Geminicoccus flavidas
CCAGATACCACTGGCCCCGCTGAAGTCGGCGGCCCCGGTCTCCTCGCCCAGGAACGCGTCGGTCGGGAAGGCCTCGCTCAGGCGCCGCTTGATCAGGAGTTCGGTGTTCAGGTCGGCCTCGCTGGCCATGTCCTGAAGACCCTTGCTCTTGATCGTGAGCTGGTCGAGCTTTTTGAAATAATCAAGCGCCAGGGCCCCCGCCTCGCGGATCACCGTCCTGGCCGTCGCGAAGCGTTCGCCGATCCCGTCCATGCCTGCTTCCACCGTCAGATCCGATCCTTCCAGAGCCAGGCCGCGCCGCGCACGCCCGACGAATCGCCGTGCTTCGCCTTGACCACCGGCGTATAGAACACTGGCGAGAAGGTGTAGTGGGCGATCCGCTCCGGCAGGTCGACATAGAGTTCGTCGATGTTGGACATGCCGCCGCCCAGCACGAAGATGTCGGGATCCAGCGTGTTCGCCACCACTGACAGGCCGCGGGCCAGCCGGTCCACGTAGCGCTCGAAGACCAGCTTGGCCAGCCGGTCACCGTTGCGATAGAGCGCCATGATCTCGGGCGACTTGATGCGTCGGCCGGTATGGCGGGCATAGTCGTTCTGGAAGCCGGTGCCGGACGTCCAGGTCTCCTGGCAGCCATGCTTGCCGCAATAGCAGGGTGTGCCCGGGATCTCGGTCAGGTCCGGATAGGGCAGCGGGCTGTGCCCCCATTCGCCGGCACTGTTGTTGGGCCCGCTGTGCGGCCGGCCGTCGATCGCGATGCCGGCACCGTTGCCGGTGCCGAGGATCACGGCGAACACCACCCGATGCCCGGCCCCTGCCCCGTCGATCGCCTCCGAGGAGGCCAGGCAGTCGGCGTCGTTCTCCAGCCGCACCTCGCGCCCGCCCAGGGCCGCCACCACGTCCTGCTCGACATGCCGGCCGAGCAGCCAGGTGGAGTTGCAGCCCTTGGCGATGCCGGTGCGCGGGTCGACGGAGCCCGGGATGCCGATCCCGATTAGGCCCGTCTCGCCCGCCCTGGCTTCGGCTTCCAGCGCCAGGTCCGCCACCATGCGCACGCAGGCCTCATAGTCGCCGGCCGGGGTGTCTTTGCGGATCCGGACCAGCTCCGTGCCGTCCGGGCGCATGGCGAGCGCCTCGATCTTGGTTCCGCCCCAGTCGACGCCGATCAGGACCGTCATCTCGTCCTCTTGTCCAGTTCCGTTGCCATTGCCGATTGACCGGCTGCCTGTGTCCGGCCCCGCTCCTTGAACAGCACGTCCGGGTCGCGCGAGAAGCCGGCCAGCAGCGGCAGGCTGGCGGCACCGATCGCCCGGGCATTGCGGCCGATCGAGCCCGGGATGATCGCTGCCTCCGTCAGCCCCTGGCGGTCCTGCCGGAGAAAGCGCTCGCGCACCGCATCGGTCAGCCGGTCCCGCACCGCTTCTGGAAAGGCCCCGTCGATCACCACCGCCTGGAAGTCGATCACGGCGAGGCCGGCCACGCAGGCGACCGCCAGGCTCTCCGCACTGCGCTCGATCCACCTCTCCAGCGGCCCCCCCAGGCCGGACCAATCGTCGGAGCGCCACAGGAGCTGCGGGTCCAGACCCAGCTCGGTCAGCTCGCGCTCCAGCACGTAGAGCGAGGCGGTACGGATCAGCCGCTGCCGGCCATCGCCCACCGGCAGCGAGCCGACCGCACCGGCATTGCCGCTATGGCCCTGGAACAGCTTGCCGTTCAGGACGATCCCGCCACCCAGGAAGGAGCCGACGAAGAAGTAGAGGAAGTCCGCGACGTGCTGGTGGCGGCCGAACGCCAGCTCGGCCGCGCAGGCAGCGGTGGCGTCGTTGCAGTAATGGACCGGCCAGGGGCAGATGTCCTGCACCGCCGCCGGGATGTCGAAGTCGCGCCAGGCGTCCGCGACCGGGTCGGGCGCGCCCAGCTCCGGCTGCCAGCTCCACAGCTCGAACGGTGCTGCCAGCCCGAGCCCGCGGATCCGGGCCGCCTGGGTCGCTGAGAGCCGGCTGGTCAGGATCCGGCTGCCGCGGTCGACGAAGGCGCGTAGCCGCTCTGGGGTCGGATAGGCATAGGTCTCGCGCAGGTTGGCGCGGACCACGCCGGTGAAGTCCATCAGGATCAGGTCGCTGGAGCGCCGCCCGAGCTTCATGCCCAGCGAGAAGGCACCCTCCGGATCGAGCGCGAGCGGCACGGACGGCTGGCCCACCCGGCCGCGCTGCGGGCTGTGCCGCAAGAGGAGCCCGTCCGCCTCCAGGCCGCTGATGATCACCGACACCGTCTGCGCCGACAGGCCGGTCAGCCGCGCGATCGCCGCCTTGGACAGGCTGCCGCCGCGCCGGATCAGCGAGAGGATCAACCGCTCGTTGTACAGGCGACCGCCGATCTGGTTGGTCCCGCCGCCGAGGTCGGCGACGGCCTGCAGGCCGTCCTTGCCGTCGACGGCATGCCCGTTCATCCCTAGCGCCTCCCGGCTCCAGAAGCAGTCCGGCCGGCATGGTCGGGGCCGGCTGCCGCATTGGAGGGAGCGGATGCTGCGCCCGATCGCGGCGCTGGGTCAATAGTTAAATCATCTGGATTTATCTATTGACGGGCCTGTGCGGCACATGCTCCTTGCCGCCATGATCTCCCTGCCCATGCAGGGTGGACAAGAACGAGTGGATCGGCCGCGTCGCTGTAAGGCGGCTGGCGGATCGGGGACCAACCACATTTTACGGATCGGGAGGGGACATGGCTATGCGTCCCGTTTTGCTGTCGACCGCCGCCGTCTTCGCCATGCTGGCGGCTTCCGCTCTGCCGGCCTCGGCCGAGACCATCGTCGGCCTGGTCACCAAGACCAACAACAACCCCTTCTTCGCCAAGATGAAGGAAGGTGCCGAGGCCAAGGCCAAGGAGCTGGGCGTCACCCTGTCCAGCTTTGCCGGCAAGTATGACGGTGACAATGACAGCCAGGTCGCGGCGGTCGAGAGCCTGATCGCGGCGGGAGCCAAGGGCATCCTGATCACGCCCTCCGACACCAAGGCGATCGTGCCCACCATCCAGAAGGCCCGTGACGCCGGCATCCTGGTGATTGCCCTCGACACGCCGCTGGACCCCACCGACGCGGCGGACGCGACGTTTGCGACCGACAACTTCAAGGCCGGCGTGCTGATCGGCCAGTGGGCGGCCAAGACGCTGGGCGACGAGGCGGCCAACGCCAAGATCGCGTTCCTGGATGCGCTGGAGACCCAGCCCACGGTCGACGTGCTGCGCGATCAGGGCTTCATGCAGGGCTTCGGCATCGACATCAAGGATCCCAAGCGCTACGGCGAGGAGGATGATCCGCGCATCGTCGGCCATCAGTGGGGCGAAGGTGCCGAGGAAGGTGGCCGGACCGGCATGGAGAACCTGCTCCAGAAGGACCCGGAGACCAACGTCGTCTACACGATCAACGAGCCGACTGCGGCCGGTGCCTATGAAGCGCTCAAGGCCTTCGGCGTCGAGGACCAGGTCCTGATGACCTCGGTGGACGGCGGTTGCCCCGGCGTGCGCAACGTCCAGGCCGGCGTGATCGGTGCCACCTCGATGCAGTTCCCGCTCAAGATGGCGGCGCTGGGCGTCGAGGCGGTGGCTAAGTTCGCCGAGGACGGTTCCAAGCCCGAGCCCACGCCCGGCCTCGACTTCTACGACACCGGCGTCGAACTGGTCACCGACAAGCCGGTGGACGGCCTGGAGTCGATCACCTCCGAGGAAGCCCTGAAGCTCTGCTGGGGCTGATCCAGCCGGGGGTTCCGGCCTCCCGCCGTCGCGAGGCACATCGCGGCGGTGCGGAGGCCGGCGTTCCCCATCCCTGAACCTCGCGGTAGCGGTTTGTCCGAGTGGGCACGGTCCTCAACCGGCTGCCCTCAGCCGGCTGCCGATGCCGCCAAGCCCAGTCGGAAGAGGGCCGAGGATGACCGATGGTGCCAATCCTGCCGGCAGAGCAGGACCAGCCGAGCAGGAGCGGGTATTGGCGAGCACGTCCCAGCAAGAGCATGTGAGCTTCGACGATGAGCGCCGGACGCCGCTCAAGCGCTTCCAGCAGTTCCTCCATGCCAATCCGACCACGATCCCGTTCATCGTGCTGGCACTGTCCATCGTCCTGTTCAGCGCGATCGTCGGCAGCCGCTTCTTCCATCCGTTCAACCTGTCGCTGGTCCTGCAGCAGGTCACGATCATCGCGATCCTTGGCACCGCGCAGACCCTGATCATCCTGACCGCCGGCATCGACCTGTCGGTCGGCGCCATCATGGTGCTGTCCTCGGTGGTGATGGGCCGACTGGCCGTGCTGGCTGGTCTGCCTGTGCCCCTGGCCTTCATGCTGGGTCTGCTGGTCGGCGTCGCGTGCGGCCTGCTCAACGGCTTCCTGGTCGCCCGGCTGAAGCTGCCGCCCTTCATCGTGACGCTCGGCACCTGGAGCATCTTCGGCGCGCTCAACCTCTGGTATTCGGCCAGTCAGACCATCAGGCAACAGGAGGTGGCCGAAGCCGCACCATTCCTGCAGTTCACCGGCACGGCCTTCAACTTCCTGGGTGCCAGGATCACGCTCGGCTCGATCCTGATGCTGATCATCGCGGCGTTCATCTGGTACCTGCTCAACCGCACCGCGTTCGGCCGGCACGTCCATGCCACCGGCGATGACCCTGAAGCCGCCAAGCTCGCCGGCATCAACGTCACCGGCACGCTGATCGCTGTCTACACGCTGGCGGGCTTCATCTGCTCGATTGCCGCCTGGGCGCTGATCGGCCGGATCGGGGCGATCAGCTCGATCTCGGGTGCCACCGCCAACCTCGATTCGATCACCGCGGTGGTGATTGGCGGGACCAGTCTGTTCGGCGGGCGCGGCTCGATCATCGGCACGCTGGTGGGCGCGCTCATCGTGGGCGTGTTCCGCAACGGCCTAGCGCTGGCCGGGGCCGATTCGCTCTGGCAGGAATTCGCCATCGGCCTGCTCATCATCGTCGCGGTCGCGATCGACCAGTGGATCCGGAAGGTGTCCGCATGAACCAGAGCGAGCAGAACACCCATGCGCCAGCGGGTGTGCAGCCGATCCTGCAGGCGCGTAACCTGGTCAAGCGCTACGGCCACGTGGTCGCGATTGACCATGCCGAGTTCGAGCTCTATCCAGGCGAGATCCTGGCGGTGATCGGCGACAACGGCGCCGGCAAGTCGTCGATGATCAAGGCGCTGACCGGTGCGCTCAAGCCCGATGCCGGCGAGATTCTGCTGGAAGGCAAGCGGGTGGAGTTCGAGTCGCCGCTGGAGGCGCGGGCCGCCGGCATCGAGACGGTCTACCAGAACCTGGCGCTCTCTCCGGCGCTCAGCATCACCGACAACATGTTCCTCGGCCGTGAGAAGCGTTCGGAAGGCTTTCTCGGCAAGTATTTCCGCAAGCTCGACCGCGACTTCATGCGCAGGGAGGCGCGCAAGCACCTCAACGCCCTGGGCCTGCTCACCATCCAGAACATTGACCAGCCGGTTGAGACCCTGTCCGGCGGCCAGCGCCAGGGTGTCGCGATCGCGCGGGCCGTCGCGTTCGGCAGCCGGGTGGTGATCATGGACGAGCCGACCGCCGCACTGGGCGTGAAGGAATCACGCAAGGTCCTGGACCTGATCCTGGACGTGAAGCGGCGCGGTCTGCCGATCGTTCTGATCAGCCACAACATGCCGCACGTGTTCGAGGTCGCCGACCGGATCCACATCCACCGCCTGGGCCGGCGCGCCTGCGTGATCCGGCCGCAGGACTATTCGATGTCCGACGCGGTGGCGATCATGACCGGCGCCAAGGAGGCGCCGGTCCACTAGGCCGGCATCATCGGACGCCGCGCACCACCCAGGCGGTGGCGGCGAACGAGCGCGGGCCCTCATCGCTACCGGCCAGATAGGCCTGCCGGACATGGTGCTCGATCAGGGCACGCTGCTGCAGTGTGCGGGTGGCGACATAGGCGCCGACCGTGCCCTGCCCGGCCAGCCAGGGCTCGAAATAGTCGGCGAACGAGCGGAACTCCATGCGGATGGTGAGCGAGGCCTGCTCGACCTCGCTCAGGCCCGCCGCCGTCCAGGCCCCGGCCAGTTCGCCGGGGCCAGTGAGGAGGCCGGTGCACATGCGGGCGCGGAACTTCTCGCCGTCCGGATCGAGCATGGCGGCGGTGTCCATCAGGACCCGCAGGAAGGTGAGCCCGCCGCGAAAGTCCCAGACCGCAGCGGCCACGACGGCACCAAGCTTCGCCACGCGCACCATCTCGCGCACCGCCTGCTCCGTGCGGGAGATGAAGTTCAGGGCCAGGAGGGACAGGACCGCGTCGAAGCTCTGGTCCGGGTGGCGCAGAGAGGTGGCATCTCCCTGCGCGAAGACCAGCGGCCGCGTCGAAGCCTGTAGCCTGGCGTAGGCGATGTATGGCGCGGAGACGTCGACACCAGTGATCCTGGCACCGGGCATGGCCTCGGCCAGGGCGAAAGCCAGGCTACCGGTGCCGCAGCCGAGGTCGAGGATGTGTGCGGCGTCGCCGATCCGAGCGAACCGGATGAAGTTCGCCGCCAGGCGGCTGCTCCAGCGGCCCATCTGGCGCTCATAGGCGAGCGGGTTGCTGGCGACATAGTCCGACTGGGTCATGCCCGTGCCTCCACCGGACAAGGTGGCCCATTCTCCCGCCTGGCGGGCGATCCTGGAATCCTCTTCTGCACGGGAGCTTGATGGCCCGCCAGACGGTTCCTCGTGCGCAGGCGGCAATCCATCCACGGCACGGCGGCGGATTCATGCAGGACTTGACGGTGTTCGGGCGGCACGACCAGGCGACGCTTGACCAGATGGCGAACTGCCTGGTCGGGCCGGCGGCGCGCGGCGTGCTCTGCGCGGACGGGCATCTGGGCTATTCGCAGCCGGTGGGCGGCGTGGTGGGCTACCGGGATGCGGTGTCGATCAGCGGGGTCGGCTATGACATCGCCTGCGGGAACATGGCGGTGCGGCTGCCGGTCACCGCGGCACAGATCCGCGACGCGCTGCCGGCGATCGCCAAGCGGATCGGCGAGCGGATCTCGTTCGGGATCGGCCGGCGCAATGCGGAGCGGGTGGAGGCGGAGTGCCTGGACGGCGATCCGGCCTGGCAGATCCGCGCGGTCCGCCCGCTGCGCGCCATGGCGCAGGAGCAGCTCGGCACGGTGGGCGGCGGCAACCACTACGTGAACCTGTTCGAGGACGAGCAGGGACTGGTTTGGATCGGCGTCCATTTCGGCTCGCGTGGCCTCGGCCACCGGATCGCCACCCATTTCCGCAACGCGGCGGGCGGCAAGGAGGGCGTCATGGTGCCGCCCACGCTGGTGACGCGCGGCACCGGGCTCGCCGAGGAATACCTGCTCGCGATGCAGCTGGCCGGGCGCTACGCCTATACTGGCCGGCAATGGGTCTGCCGGGAGGTGGCGCGGATCGTCCAGGGCAGCGAGGAGTGGACCGACGAGGTCCACAACCACCACAACTATGTCTGGGAAGAGCAGCATGGCGGGGAGACCCTGCTCGTGGTGCGCAAGGGGGCGACCCCGGCCTTTCCCGGGCAGCGCGGCTTCGTCGGCGGGTCAATGGCGGACGGTTCGGTGATCCTGCGCGGGGTGGAGAGCGAGTGCGCCAAGTCAGCGCTCTACTCCACCGTGCACGGGGCCGGGCGGGTGATGGGCCGGCGCGAGGCGGCGGGTAAGTGGCGCTGGAAGAGCGAGCGGCGGGTGCTGGTCGAGCCGGGCAAGGTCGACGAGCGGGCGATGCGGGCGGAGGTGGCCAGGCAGGGCATCATCCTGATCGGCGGGGGTGCGGACGAGGCGCCGCAGGTCTATCGCCGGCTGGAAGACGTGTTGGCGGAACATGCCGGGACGATCGAGATCGAGCACCGGCTGACGCCATTGGTGGTGGTGATGGCGCCGCCGGAGCTGGTCGACCCCTTCAAGGACTGAGCGCCCATGGCCCGGATGCCGCGGCGGGCGGAACATGCTATGGGGCCGGCGACATGCTGACCCGACCCGAGAACGCCCTGCCCCGGCCCACGCACCCTGCCCCCTCGCCCGGCGATACCGCCCGGCTGGCTGCGGCCCGCCGCCTCTCCGTCGCGCCGATGATCGACTGGACGACGCGCGACTGCCGGTTCTTCCACCGCATCCTGGCGCCGGGCGCCCTCCTCTATACCGAGATGGTCACGACCGGGGCGATCCTGTTCGGCGACCGGGAGCGGCATCTGGGCTTCGATCCGGCGGAGCATCCGGTGGCGCTGCAGCTGGGCGGCTCGGAGCCGGAGGCCCTGGCGGAGGCGGCGAGGCTCGGCGCCGCGCAGGGCTATGACGAGATCAACCTGAACTGCGGCTGCCCCTCGGAGCGGGTGCAGAAGGGGGCGTTCGGCGCCTGCCTGATGCGCGAGCCGGAACTGGTGGCGGACTGCGTGCGGGCGATGCGTGAGGCCGTGCCGGTGCCGGTCACGGTCAAGCACCGGATCGGGGTGGACGACGACGAGGAATGGCCGACGCTGCTCCGCTTCGTGACCGAGGTGGCGAAGGCCGGCTGCCGCGTGTTCATCGTCCATGCGCGCAAGGCCTGGCTGAAGGGGCTGAGCCCCAGGGAGAACCGAGAGATTCCGCCCTTGCGCTACGAGCTGGTCGAGCGGCTGAAGGCCGAGCGGCCGGACCTGACGATCGTGCTGAACGGCGGGCTGCGCAGCGAGGCTTCGGTCGCAGACGCACTGGGGCGGTTCGACGGGGTGATGATCGGCCGCGAGGCTTATGAGAACCCCTGGAGCCTGACCCGGTTCGGGCCGCTGGCTGGCCAGGAAGGGCGTGACGGCCTGACGCGCGAGGCGGTGGTCCGGACGATGGCGGACTATGCCGAGGCGCGCATGGCGGACGGCACGCCGTTCAAGGCGATCGGCCGGCACATGCTGGGCCTGTTCAACGGACTGCCGGGGGCCAGGCGCTACCGGCGCATCCTGTCCGAGGGCATGGTCCGGGGCCTGCCTGCGAGAGAATTGCTGGACGCGGCCCTGGCCGCGGTCACGCGCGACGATGACACCACGAGGAAAGCCGCATGAGCGACGCCACCGAGACCCTGATCCGCAGCTACTACCAGGCGTTCAACGACCGGGACTGGGACGCGTTCTTCGCGTTGCTGACCGACGACGTGGTCCACGACCTGAACCAGGGTGCGCGAGAGACCGGCAAGGACGCGTTCCGCCAGTTCATGGCGCGGATGAACCGCTCCTATGCCGAGCGGCTGGCCGACATCGTGGTGATGACCTCGGCGGACGGCACGCGTGCCGCTGCGGAATATGTGGTCCACGGCACGTATCTGGCGACCGACGAGGGGCTGCCGGAGGCGAACAACCAGACCTATGTGCTGCCGGGCGGCGCGTTCTTCGAGGTCCGCGACGGCAAGGTCGCGCGGGTCACCAACTACTATAATCTCGAGGACTGGCTGAAGCAGGTCCGGGGCTGAGTGCCGGGGAGGAAGGGATGAGCGAACTGCGCTTCGAGCGCCTGACCGGTCATCGCCTGGAGGAGGCTCTGCCCGAGCTCGCCCGGCTGCGCATCGAGGTATTCCGCGACTTCCCCTACCTCTATGACGGCTCGGCCGCCTACGAGCAGCGCTACCTGCGCACCTATCTGGACGAGCCCGAGGCGGTGGTGGTCGGCTGCTTCCTGGGCGACCGGGTGATCGGCGCTGCCACCGCCCTGCCCATGCGCGGTGAGCCGGAATCGGTCCGCCAGCCGCTGGCCGAGGCCGGCTACGACACCGACCGCATCTACTATTTCGGCGAATCGGTGCTGGAGAAGGCCCATCGCGGCCAGGGCATCGGGGTTCGCTTCTTCCAGGAGCGCGAGACAGCGGCCCGCTCGTCCGGCCGCTACGACCATGCGGTGTTCTGCGCCGTGGTGCGGCCCGAGGATCATCCGGCCCGGCCCAAGGAGTACCAGCCGCTCGACCAGTTCTGGCGCAAGCGCGGCTTTGCCCGGATCGAGGGGCTGAGCTGCCGGTTCTCCTGGAAGGACGTGGGCGATCAGCAGGAGACGACGAAGGCCATGTCCTACTGGATCAAGCGCCTCTGAGGCTCGCCAAGTGCAGCCTGGCCCGGGTTCGTTTCGTCGTCATGGGCCGCATCCGCCCGGGTGCTTGCGGCGGGCCAGCCCTTGGCTGCCGCCACCTGCCGCCTGGACCCGGGTTCGTTCGGTAATCTGCCCGGTGCTGCTGCCGTCCCGGCAGGCCCGGCATCATTGGCGGGAACGGCCGGCTCGCGCGGACGGCATGGTGCTGCCGCCATCACCTCCTCCACCCGCTCCAGCAGGTCCGGCGCCTCCGCCGCGCGGGGTGCCTAGAGAAGCTTCAGCATCTCCCTGATCTCCCGCCAGAGCGCCGAGCGGTAGCGGGTCAGCGCCGCCAGATGGGGCGAAAGGTCATAAACCGCCGCTTCCGGCACCGTGTAGTCGTACTCCGCGATCAGCTCGGCGGCATGGGCGCCGGCCAGCCGGTCGCAGCGATCGCGCAGGAAGAAGTTCCAGGCGAGCTGGTCGACCAGCAGGACCCGGTCGGGCTCGGCGCCGGGGGCGTATTGCTGGAGCAACGCCTCGCGGCGGCGCCGGAACTCGCCCTCGTCCTCGCCAGGGAGGAAGCGGCGGCTGCGGGCGCACAGGCCATGGCGGACGGCGTTCCTGGCCGAGGCGGCCTTGCCTTCGGGGGTGACAGGGCCGGCGGAGCGGGCGCCGTTCCTGCGGGCGGCTTCGGCTTGGGCGGTGGTGCGGGCGGCGGGCATGGCAGGACTCCGTGCACAGGCTTTCATTCCTATACTCGGAGTCACGGCTGGATTTCCAGCAATGCGATGCCGTGCATGCCGCCCGCAATCCTCTGGGCTCGTTCTGTGCTACGGGTTCACGCCGAGCAGCTTCAGGTCGACGGAATCGGCCATCGCCTTGTAGCCGGCATCGTTCGGATGGAGATGGTCGCCCTTGTCGTAGGCGGCCTGGATGTGCTTCGGGCTGGCGGGATCGCGGGTCACCGCGTCGAAGTCGATCACGCCGTCGAAGGCGCCGCTGGTGCGGATCCAGTCGTTGATCGCCTGCCGCTTCGCCTCCTTGGTCTCGTCATAGTAGCCGTACAGCGGCGTCCCCTCGAATGTGTCGGCGAACGGCGTCAGGGTCGCGCCGATGATCCGCATGCCGTTGGCGTGCGCCCGGTCGATCAGTTGCTTGTAGCCGGTGATCACGTCCTCCGCGCTGGGCGCCGGCTCGCCCTCCGGCACGAGCAGCGTTCCCGGCCAGCCGATATCGTTGATCCCCATCATCAGTACCACCGTGTCGGCGTGAGGGTGGCTCAGCACGTCCCGGTCGAAGCGGGCGAGCGCGTTGTCGCCCATGCGGTCGCGCAGGACGCGGGCGCCGGAGATGCCTTCGTTCAGCACCGCGACCCTGGCCCCCGCCTGATGCAGGCGCTCGGCCAGGAAGTCCGGCCAGCGGTGATTGGCATCCAGACTGGAACCGTCGCCGTCGGTGATCGAATCGCCGAAGAACACGACGGCGCGGGCACCGTCGGCGGCATCGACCATGATTCCGCTCAGGAAGATCCGCGACTGGATCGTCTGCACCGGCTCGAACGTGGCTGCCTGCGTGTGATCGCCCTCGCCCGAGATGTACGCGGTCTGGCGGGCATCATTGTGCCAGGTGGTCGTGGGCGTGATTTCGGGCAGGAACAGGCTGACCGCGACGTCTGCCAGCGGCTCGAGCGGCATGTCCACCGGATCGCTCAGGATCGGCGCGCCGGGCGGCACGGTGACGGACGGGTTGCCGCCGAAGGTCAGGGCATGGTCCGAGCCGGGCTTAATGGCGCCGTTCTCGTCCGCGAGCGCGACATGCGCCGCGCCGATCACCAGCGGGCGATCGCCATATTCGTTCGAGAGCTCCACGCGGACCCGCTCGCCGCCCAGGCTGATCTGGGCGACCTGCCGGATGGTCTGGTTGCGCAGGGCGCGCGGCATGTTGACCGGGGCAAAGAAGTCCGGCTCCCAGACGGGTTGCGGGCTCGCCGACCAGGTGCCGATCCACTCGCCATCGCCGGCCGGCTGCGCCTGGACCGGCGGCTGGCTGACGGCAGACAGGCCAAACAGGGTGACGGTCAGCACGAACAGCATCCGCCGTACTCTCGCACGGACAGGCGCAGCCGGCGGCCGATGGTCCTGGAACTGCTCGGACACGGTTACCTCCTGATCTGCTCTTGGCCGGGCTTGTCGATCGCGCCGTCTTGACTATGGCGATGAGTACCCGTCGGCCGAGAATAATGATTGTGCTGGAGTCGAACAACCTGCTGACCCTGCCCGCACTGCGGCTGTTCTGATCCGGATGCAGACCCAGCTGTCACTGACGTTCCGGGACCAGGAGCGCAGGCGGCTCCTTGATTTCTCCGGCGAACCAGCTAGATTACAGGCTAGCTTGTTCGGAGAGTGGCATGTCCGAGATCGGAGCCTTCGAGGCCAAGAACACGCTGGGCACCCTGCTCGACCGGGTCGAGCACGGCGAGGAGATCGTCATCACCCGGCGCGGCCGGCCGGTCGCCCGGCTGGTGCCGGCAGATCGCGGGCATGACCAGGCGAAGGCGCGGGCGGCGGCCGAGCGGATCATCGCGCGCAGCAAGGGCATGCGGCTGGGCGGCATCGGCCTGAAGGAGCTGATCGACGAAGGCCGGCCGTGACCCTCGTGCTCGACTGCTCGATGGCATTGTCCTGGTTCTTCGAGGACGAGCGGACGCCCGCGGCCGAGGCAGTGCTGGCGCAGGTCGCCGAGCAGGGTGCGGTGGTTCCGGGCATCTGGCGGCTGGAAGTGGGCAATGCGCTGCAGGCCGCCGTACGGCGCGGGCGGGTCGATGCCGCGTTCCGGGACGCGTCCATCAGCGATCTGGCGCTGCTCGACATAGTGACCGACCAGGAGACGGACGGGCATGCCTGGGCGGCGACCCTGCAGCTCAGCGACCGCTTCCGGCTGACCACCTATGACGCCGCCTATCTGGAGCTGGCCAGGCGGCGCGACCTGCCGCTGGCTTCGCTGGACCGAGAACTGCGGGCAGCGGCCCGGGTGGTGGGGACGGCACTGCTCGGCGAGTGAGCGGTATGGTTTCGGCGGCCCGCCTAGCCGGCGCGGTCGTCCTGGCCGCTCCGGTTGCTGTAGAAGACGAGGCCCATCAGGACGATCCCGAGCACGCAGGTCAGGACGACGCCCAGGGTGAAGGCGATCCAGCCGTGCAGGCCAAGATTGATCTCGTCGAAGGCACCCATGTACCAGACGATCGCCATGACCAGGGCGATGAAGCCGAGACAGCCGGCGACGAAGCCGATCAGCTGGCGCATACGGATTCCTCCTCTGCCTGCCTAATGGGGCCTGGCCGTGCGGAATTCCTCATAGGCGGGCGCATGCCGGCCTGATCCGAACGCGGCTTACCCACTGGTGGGCCCGCCCTGCCCCGCCTGCTTCGTCTTCGCGGTCAAGGCACCCTCGGCAAACACATTGCGGCTAAACGCAGCAACGGTTGCCGGGTCTCGGGTGCCAGATCGGGAGGGCCACCCCATCAACCTCATGGGGCGTCCCTTTGCCCACCTCAGCCCGCCATCTGGTAGGAGGCGGCAGCGGCGCGGTGCATGGTGCGGGTGGCGAGCTGCGAAAGCTGCTCGCCCGCTTCGCGGCTCTCGCGCGCGGAGTTCTCGATGAAGTGCTGGTCGTGCTTGCGCTTCATGAAGACGGCGAACGGCGCCAGCGCGCGGTAGCCGGCCTCGCGGTAATGGGCGACGCGCTGGGCGGCGGCGATCAGGCCGGCATCGCGCATGTCCGGCTCGGGAATGCTCTCGATCAGGGCCAGGCTCGCCTCCCTGATGCTCACAATCGGGTCGGCGGTGGTGCCGTCGACCTCCTGGCCGAGCTCGCCGAGGATCTGCTCCAGCATGTGGCGCCGCTGCAGGCCCTGCTCGATCCAGTCCCCGAAGATCTTGTCGAGGTCCTTGTGCCCGGCGGCCTCCCGCAAGGCCGTCACCAGCTCGCAGAGCTGGGTCTCACCGCAGAAAAGGGCCTGCAACTGCTGGGTGTAGAGATCTTCCAGGGTTTGAATCGACAACGTTTTTGTCCTCGTTGGCCGTGGGCACAGAATGACCGGCGGACGCACGTTCAGCCTGCGCCGGAACCCGCCCGGCACATGACGCGCACAGTAACATGCAGTGTTCGCAGGACCCACCGGAGTCCAAGCATGGATATGGCTACTGAATAATATTTTTCAATAGCTCATCCCGGCTACATTTTTTCTTTTAGGCAGCCTGCCGGGACACTCACGGCCCGCCTCTCCCGGGTCATCCTCGCCTGTGCGCGGGGATTACGGGAGCACTGCGCCAGGCCGGGTGAAGCTCCGATGGAAGAAGAGGACTAGCGGAAGGCCGGCTCGTCGAAGCTGCGCAGCTTGCGCGAATGGAGCCGGTCGGGCCCCTGCTCGCGCAGGAGCCGGATCGCCTCCAGCCCCACCAGCAGGTGCTGCTCGACGCGCTGGCGGTAGAACTGGTCGGCGGAGCCGCGCAGCTTGATCTCGCCGTGCAGCGGCTTGTCGGAGACGCAGAGCAGAGTCCCGTAGGGGACGCGGAAACGGAAGCCGTTGGTGGCGATGGTGGCGCTCTCCATGTCGACCGCGATGGTGCGCGACTGCGAGAGGCGCTCGAAGAACTCGTCGTAGCGCAGTTCCCAGTTGCGGTTGTCGGTGCTGGCGACCGTGCCGGTGCGCATCCGAGTCTTCTGGTCCAGGCCCGAGAGGCCGGTCACGTTGGCGACCGCCTGCTGGAGGGCGACCTGGACCTCGGCGATCGGCGGGATCGGCACGAACGGCGGGACCTCGTCGTCCAGCACATGGTCGTCGCGGACATAGCCATGGGCCAGGACGTAGTCGCCCAGCTGCTGCGAGCGGCGCAGTCCGGCGCAATGGCCGAGCATCAGCCAGCAATGCGGACGCAGTACCGCCAGATGGTCGGTGATGGTGCGGGCATTGCTGGGGCCGACGCCGATATTGACCAGGGTGATGCCGCGGCCGTCGGGCCTTGTCAGGTGGTAGGCCGGCATCTGCGGCAGATGGGCCGGTGCGGTGCCGGACGGCTCCCGGTCGCTCAGGCGCGGGTTGGGGGTGACGACGTTGCCGGGCTCGACCAGGAAGTCGTACTCGTCGCCATCCAGGATCTGCCGGCGGCCCCAGGTGACGAAGTGCTCGACGTAGCGCTGGTAGTTGGTGAGCAGGATGAAGCGCTGCACCCAGCCGGGTGAGGTGCCAGTATAGTGCGAGATCCGCGCCAGGCTGTAATCTACCCGCTCGGCGGTGAACAGGGCCAGCGGTCCCGGCCGGTCCTTGCTCCGCAGCGCCGTGCCGTTGGCGATCGCGTCGTCGGTGCGCGACAGGTCCGGCATCGGGAAGACATGCTGGAGGCGGCGGCGCTGGACCTCGTTCAGGTTGGGCGGGATGTCCTCGGTCACGAAGGGCAGCGGGATCGGCCGGTCGCTCACCCCCACCACCACCGGCTGCCGGTGGTTGTCCATGAGGATGGCCAGCTGGTTGCGATAGTAGTCGCGGAAGAAGTCGGGGCGGGTGAGCGTGGTGCCGTAGACGCCGGGCTCGTGGAGCACGCCATAGGCGAGCCTGCCGTCGAGTGCCAGGTGATGGGCCTCGACGACGATGCCGACGAACGGGTAGCAGGCATCGATCCGGCCTGGCTCCACGCCCTTGGCGAACGCCTGCAGTGCGTCGTGCAGTGTCTGGCGGGATTGATGATAGATCGCCTCGACCCGGGCCACTGCCTCGTCCGGATCATGGAACACGCTGGCGTGGCGGACGCCGAAGCCGCCAAACAGTTCCGCCAGATCGATCGCCATGAGCTGCCTGCTGTCCTTGCCTGTCGCTGCGGTCTCACTTAGCACGGCCCGGTCGATCCCGCCGCATCTGCCGGCTCACGCTCCGCAACGAGACCCATGGCCCCTCCGCTTCTGGCACTGCGCACCGCCTCGCTCGGCCTTGGCCGCAAGCGCCTGTTCGACCAGCTCGACGTCTCGCTCGCCAAGGGCGAGCGGGTCTGCCTGATCGGCCGCAACGGCGCGGGCAAGTCGACGCTCATGAAGGTGCTGGCCGGGATGGTCGAGCTGGATTCCGGCGAACGCTTCCTCCAGCCGCGCACGGTGGTGAGCTACCTCCCCCAGGAGCCGGACTTCGGCGGGCACGCCACCGCCCTGTCCTTCGTCGCAGCGGCTCTCCCTGAGAGCGTTGACCCGCCCTTGC
>NZ_WUJP01000005.1 GCF_009806515.1 Geminicoccus flavidas
CGAACATCGCGTCGGGCCCCGAATCTAGCAGGCTCCGCCGCTAAGTTCACGAATTTTCGATGAAATCGGGCGGCCAAGCCGGGAAACGAGAGCAGGCGCGGCATGCGGCCTACCGAAGCTCACGATCCGAGCAGGCTCGCCAGCACGGCGAAGCGCCCGCGCCAGTCCGCCAGCTCCTGGGTTTGGCCGATCTCCTCCTTGATGCCCGGCTGCAACGGGTACTTGTAGAGATAGATATGCGCGCCCCGCCCGTTCACACGGCGGCCGAGCGCCACCCATTCACGTACCACCGCGCCGGGAACCAGATAGTAATCGACGAACGGCTTCACCGGGATTGGCTGGCCGGCGAGCCGGCCCACCCGGCCATCCAGGACCACGCCGAGATCGACGGCCAGGAGCAGGTCGAAGGCCAGGTCGGCCGCGGCCGGATCGGGGGTTTGAGCCCAGCCGATGCTCTCGACGAAGCTGTTGCCCTTGAGCTGGACGCGGATCCGGCCGTCGGCCAGGAAATCGTTGCCCGGCTGGTTACGCCGGATGTGGTTGGCATCCTGGACCGGGCAGACGGGTGCGAGCCGGCTGAAGAGGGCATTTGCCGCCTCGGTCGCCAGCCGGTCCGGCAGCCGCATCCCTTCATGGCCCCGGATCGGCGCCGGTCGCCGCAGCACCGAGGCATGGACGCAGCTCCAGCAACGCCCGCTCAGGCTCGATAGGCCGAAAGCTCGGGTCGTGCAGCATCGGATTGCGTCGCCTTTCCGGCTGGTGGATTCAGCCGAACAGCCGGCGGAAGAAGCCGGCAGGGTCGGGCCGACTGGTCGTGGTAATGTCGACGCCGCCATAGACGAGCGGGCAGGGGATGATGCGGTGCTGCGGAGGCACGGCCCCAATCGCCACTGCTGCCACGCTGGCGTCCCTCGGGCGGGTGCCGAGGGGCTTGGGGCGGTCGAGCGGAACGGGGCGGATGTCGAACCCGGCCAGATGGGCAGCCACCAGATCGGAGCCGCTCTCCGGCCGCAGCCAGCCGACCTGCTCGCTGCCAAGTGTGCCCATCCGCTCCTGAACGCTCTGCCAGGCCTGCTGGAGATGGGCATTGAGCGGGCGGTTGCGGTCATCCTCGGCAGCCACCGCATGTTCATGCTCGAAGCCGGCGACCAGCCGCACCGGCCAGGGATTGTAGGTGATGGCATAGCAGAAGGCGGTGTCGTGGAGCGCGCCATAGGCCAGCTTCAGGCGCTGTCCGGAGCTCTCCTCACGGAACAGCCAGGCCTGCCAGCGGTAGCCTGCCACGGCCGGGCGATGATCACGCCAGTCGTCATAGAAGCGCGCCGA
>NZ_WUJP01000050.1 GCF_009806515.1 Geminicoccus flavidas
GCAAGGTGATGGCCGAGGCCGTACTGGGCCGGCTCGGCATGGATCCGGAGCGGCCGACCGCACCCATCTCGGGCGGCGAGGCCAGGCGGATCTCGCTGGCGGCAGCACTCGTGGTGGAGCCGGACGTGCTGCTGCTGGACGAACCGACCAACCATCTGGACATCGCGTCCATCGAGTGGCTGGAGGCGGAGCTGGCTTCGTTCGCGGGTGCGCTGGTGATCATCAGCCATGACCGGCGCCTGCTGGCCAACGTGTCGGCGGTCACGTGGTGGTTGGATCGCGGCAAGATCCGGGTGCACGACCGGGGCTTTGCCGATTTCGAGAACTGGTCGGAGCAGGTGCTGGCCGAGGAGGAGGCCAACCTCTACCGGCTGCAGAAGCGGATCGAGGCGGAGGAGCACTGGCTGCACCGCGGTGTGACCGCAAGGCGCAAGCGCAACATGGGGCGGCTGCGGCGGCTGCAGGACCTGCGCCAGCAGAAGCGGTCCTGGGTCGGCCGGACTGGCAGCGTCGATCTGCG
>NZ_WUJP01000051.1 GCF_009806515.1 Geminicoccus flavidas
CATGGAGGCCGGCCAGGCGTCCGGCACGCTGGTGATCGAAGCCAAGGCGATCAGCAAGAGCTTCGGCGAGCGGATGATCCTCCAGGACTTCTCGACCCGGATCCTGAAGGGCGACCGGATCGGGCTAATCGGGCCGAACGGGGCGGGCAAGACCACCCTGCTCCGGATGCTGACGGGAGAGCTGGAGCCGGACAGCGGCGAGGTGAAACTCGGCACCAACCTGACCCTGGCCCGGTTCGACCAGACGCGGGCGCAGCTCGACCCCGACGCCACGCCCTGGACCACCCTCTGCCCGGAGGGCGGCGACCAGGTGAACGTGCTCGGCCGCTGGCAGCACGTGGTGGGCTACCTGCGCTCGTTCCTGTTCGAGGAGGAGCAGGCGCGCACGCCGATCCGGGTGCTCTCGGGCGGCGAGCGCAATCGGCTGCTGCTCGCCAAGATCCTGGCGGCACCCTCCAACCTGCTGGTGCTGGACGAGCCGACCAACGACTTGGACATGGACACGCTCGACCTACTCCAGGAGACGCTGGACGCTTACGAGGGCACCGTGCTGGTGGTCAGCCACGACCGCGACTTCCTGGACCGGGTGGCGACCAGCACGATCGTGTTCGAGGCGGGCGGCAGGGTCCAGGAATATGCTGGCGGCTACTCGGACTGGCTGGTGCAGCGGGCGCCGGAGGAGCCGGCGGCGGCGAGCAGGCCTGCCCCGGAGAAGCCGAAGTCGGAGCGGCCCAAGCGGCCGATGGAGACCAGGCTGCTGCGCGAGTTGGAGCGGCTGCCGGGCAAGATGGAGGCGGTTACCGTCGAGATCGCCAGGCTCGAGGAGAAGCTGGGCCAGGCGGACTTCTACCTGAAGGACCCGGACGGGTTCGCCAAGGTAAATGCCAGCGTCGAGGCCAAGCGCGCCGAGCTGGCGGCGATGGAGGAGCGCTGGCTGGAGCTGGAGACAATGAAGGAGGCGGCGGGGCTCTGAGCCCCGTTCGCGCTGCATTCGGGAAGCGATGAACGGCGGACTGGCTGGCCGGCGGCCAGGTGCTAGGATGCGGCACTCCGCGGTCCCCTGTCGAGGGAGGCATAGCCTTGACCAAGACGATCCCGCCTGCCCGCCTCCCCTGGCTCCTGCTCGCCGTCGTTGCTGTCCTTACGCAATGCTGGCCTTCGGCCCGGGCGTCGTCCGCGGAGGCCAGCGAGCCACGGCCGGTGGCGGTCTTCCCAGTCGAGTTCGCCGACACCAGCGGCGAGCCGCCCGGGGCAGATCGCTCCGGACGGATCGAGGACGCGACCGCGGAGCTGGACCGGCTCCTCGAGGATTCCGGCAAGTATCGGGCGGTCGACCTGGCGCCGGTGCAGGGCCGGCTGCAGGCGGCGGGGCCGCTCCATCGTTGCGACGGCTGCTGGCAGGGCCTGGCCCGCGATGCCGGTGCCGAGGTCGCCGCGATCACGGTCGTGCACAAGATCTCGACGCTGGTTGCTTCCATGCATGTCTGGCTCGTCGATGTCGCGGCAGGGCGAGTCGTCCGCGACGGGGCGGTCTCGCTGCGCGGCGACACGGCGGAGGCCTGGCAGCGCGGGGTCCGCTACCTGGCGCGGAACGTCCTCCTGAACGAGGACCCGGACCATGTCTCGCGGTCGTCGCCGTTCCCCGGCGGGTGATTTCAGCGGGGGCATGAGACGGAGTTTGGCAGGCCGGAAGTACCGGAAATCATGCCGGCAGAACAATGAAAATCATCTTGCGTCACATCAGGCGCGATGCAAACATACCTATTGCGTAGAGCCCGATTACACTCACGGCAGTGAGAAATGATGCTGTGCCACGAAAGAGGTCATCCCTGAGCTGCGCTTTGTGGCGCTTTCTGGTTGTCTGCGCCCATAGCTGAAATCAGGTCAGTTCCTTTTTGTTGCTGACAAAGGCAGCGGAACATCTTTCTTCGTGTCGCCGCACAGCGTCACTGCTCACGGGATCCGGACATCCAGGCGGGAGGCCCGACATGCGGAAGTGGCCCATATTGGCGGCTGTCCTGCTGTCTGCAGCATCGGTTCCCGCAGCGGCCGAGCCGGGCGGGGCGGCCAGCAACCCGATGGCCGAGATCTGCGGCGATTGCCGGGCCGAGCGCTTTACCCAGTGCGGCGCTTTTCTCGAGGGGCCTGCCTTTGATGCGGCTGGCAATCTCTGGATGGTCAGTGTCAGGAGCGGTGATATCCACAAGGTGACACCGGACGGCCAATGCATGACGGTGGCGAACACCGGCGGCATCCCTGCCGGCTTGAAGTTCCATAAAGATGGCCGGCTCTTCGGTGCCGATGCCGCTCGCGGCATCTTCGTACTCGATCCCGCCACAGGTGCCATCGATGACTATGTCACCGAGTTCCAGGGCCAGACTTTTGCTGGGCCGAACGACCTCGTGTTCGACAAGTTCGGCGGTATCTACTTCAGCGATCCTGGCAACGGCACAGCAAAGTCGACACTGCTTTCCCCAACCGGGGTCGTCTACTACGTTTCGCCGGAGCCATCGAAGGAGGTCCAGCGGTATGCGGAAGGCCTCGCTTTCCCCAATGGTCTCGCACTGAACGCTTCGGGACGGTTTCTCCTGATCGCCGAGAGTGCCGCAAAACGGATCGTCTCGATCCGCCGAAGAGCGGGCCCGGAGCAGACGTTGGACAGCTCCGTGGTGTTCCAGCTCCAGGGCAAGCCCACCGCCGACGGCATCGCCTTCGATGTCGAAGGCAACCTCTACATCGCCCATGCGGGGGCGGGCGAGGTGATCGTCCTCGATCCCGACCAGTTCCTCATCGGCACCATCGCGCTTCCGCCCGAGGCGGGCCGGATGCCGACCAACCTGGCCTTTCATGACGGCTACCTCTATGTCACCGAGGCTGGCAAGAACGAGGTCTGGCGCATCGCGGTAAAGAAGCAGTTCGTGGACCATCGCGAACGCGATGATGCCGACGAGCTTGCCGCGCCCGATCCCATCCGGGGCAGGATCACCAAGAGCGGCATCGAGGTTGAGCTAGATACCGTCCTGCAGGCCCCTGAAACCGCCAGGCTCACCAGGGCCTTCCCGCGCAGGGCCTTGATCCAGCTCGCCGATGCCGGCGACGGTACCGGGAAGCTCTATCTTGCCGACCAGAACGGCATCATCTGGCTCGTCCGCAATGGGGTGCCGGCAGCCGAGCCGTTCCTCGATCTTCGGCAGAACCGCGGTGCCGCGCTCATCGTGACGAACCAGCAGGTGGGGCTGCGCAGCTTCGCCTTCCATCCCGACTTCGATCGGCCTGGGACCCCAGGCTATGGCAAGCTCTACACCGCCACCACTGAGACCCCTGCCAGCACCAGCGGTGCCGCCAGGCTCCTCAAGGGCCCGGGCACCGTCGTGATGCATGACGTACTGACCGAATGGCGGGTGGACCCGAACGATCACGATCGCGTCGACCCGGGCTCACGTCGCGAGATCCTGCGCGCCGAAGAGCCCGGCAAGGGTCACAATCTCGACCTGATCGCCTTCAACCCGACGGCGCGTCCAGGTGAGGCCGATTACGGCAAGCTCTATCTTGGCTGGGGCGACGGCGCCTATCGGGAAGGCATCCCCGATCCATTCCGCCAGGCGCAGAACCCGGCCACGCCGTTGGGCTCCATCCTTCGGATCGACCCGCTCGGCAACGCAAACGACCCGTACAGCGTGCCGGCCGACAACCCGTTCCTCGGCAAGGAAGGCTACCTGCCCGAGACCTGGGCCTTCGGGCTCCGCAATCCAGAGCGGTTCACCTGGGACCCCGTGACCAAGAAAATGCTCATCGCCGACATCGGCCAGGAATATGTCGAGGAGATCAACCTGGGCTTGCGGGGCGCCAACTATGGCTGGGGTATCCGCGAGGGCACCTTTGCCATCGACCCCGACGACTCCAGCAAGATCTTCAAGCTGCCTGCCGGCGACGCCGAGAACGGCTTCACTTATCCCGTGGCCCAGTATGATCACGACGAGGGCGACGCCGTCATGGGCGGCATTGTCTATCGCGGCCACGCATTGCCTGAACTGTGGGGGCACTACGTCTTCGGCGACATCGTTCGCGGTCGGGTGTTCCATGTCCCGGTCGACGACCTGGTCCCGGGGCGTCAGGCCGAGATCCGCGAGCTCACGCTGCTCGACGGGGGGCGCGAGACGACGCTCAAGCAGCTCGTCGGCAACGACCAGCGGGTCGACCTGCGCCTTGGCACCGATGAAACGGGCGAGCTCTACCTGCTGACCAAGCAGGACGGCGTGGTCCGCGCGGTCCGGCCGACTGTTGCGGAGGCGGTGGTGGTGCAGGGGCATGCCGGGACCACGCCCGACCGACAGCTGAAACCGTAACCGCCCGGGTGGTATGGGAGTAGGGCGTTTCTTCTCCGCCGGGTTCCATGTCCTCGACCTTATCAGCTCGATGGCAGGAGATGTGCAGCCGGGCGGGAGCACCCTTCCATGAACAGGTTCGCCATCATTGCGGCTGTCTCTGGCGCGATTGCCGCCTTTGAAGGTCAGCCATGCTCGGCCGCCGATGACACTGCCCCGACCTTGGCTCCGGCGACGATCGAGCATGTGGCGATGGACTGGGCCAAGCCACCGCTGCGCACCTTCTATGCAAGCCCGGCCGGCCTTGGGTCTGGTGAGAGCCGCACCTCCGCCAAAGCATTCGACAGCCTCCTGCCGATGCTCAAGGCCGGCGATCGCGTCATCCTTCTGGAAGGTACCTATCCCAGCACGAGGATCTCGCTCAAGGGGACCCGGCCACACCCCATCCAGATCGAGGCGGAGCACCCTGCCGTCAATGCATCGGATCTGGAGGCCCCGATCACCGGGAAGGCGCTGTTCCGGAACAGCCAATTGGAGATCCTGGACTCATCCTACCTGCGCATCCATGGCCTTGCCTTCGAGGTCGACCAGGCAGAGGCAGGCAACGGTATCACCGTCATGCGCAGCCACCACCTCGCCTTCACCCAGAACTACTTCCACCAGCAGAGCAATTACGGCCTGTTGCTGACAGGAGACGAGGTCGGTGAGGTCGAGCAGGTTCTGGTCGAGAGGAACCTGTTTCGCAACATGCTTCGGGACAGTGAGAGCGGCGGGATCGGCGGGGTGCGCATGGACTATGGGCTGCGGGTCCATGGCACCCGCACGCTCCTGGTCCGCGACAATCTGTTCGACGGCTACTTCAACCATTCCTTGTCGCTGAAGGAGAAGGTCCTGGATGTCTCGATCCAGCGGAACCGTTTCCAGGTCTGCGGCCAGGCCTGCATTGATGGCGGTCAGGAGCCGGACACGGTGGCAGGAACGCGATCGACCGACCGGACCGTCAGCAATGTCGTGGTCGAGGACAACGACTTCACCGGCCAGCAGGACGGCACGGTCGGGATATTTGCCCGCAACATCGAGCGCATCTTCGTCCTCGGCAACCGGTTCACCGGGATCAGCGAACCCCTGAGGGTTGCCAACTGGGACCGCAACTCGCGAAGCTGCGAACGCCAGCTCTACCTGATCGGCCGCAAGCTACGGACCTGCGAGGCCGGATCGCAACTCGCCTTGATCGGCCGTCCGACGGTGGGTGTGCTGTTCGAGCGCAACACGATTGCCGGCGACGCGCAGATTGTCCTGGCTGGCCGCGGCTATGCCGACGATTTTCTGGCCATCCGCCAATCGTCCACCACCGGCAGGGTGATGATCTGCCGCCGGCCGTTCATCGTGAACGGCGCAGACTTCAATGCCTGGGTGCCCGGACTACCCGACTGGAGTGATGCGCCGAAGCTCTACTACGACAGCACGGGCGACTTCGTGGTCCAGGACGGAAACTGCACCGGCAAATATCTGACCCATGACTGCGAGGCTGACCGGAGCTGCGCCCGCAGGAATCAATGAACTGGATGCTGTTCCTCGGAGAGCATCCGGATCGATTGCAGCCGGCTCGATTGTCGGCAGCTTCCTGAGCAGCCACTTGCTCCGGATCGCGTCCACACCATCATCCTGCCGCTGCTGGCGGCGACAATCCTGCTCATCCCGGTAGAGAGGGTGTGGCAGCACCGGTAGCGGACAAGCAGCGCTGCCGTTAGGCGCCGCGCCGGGGGTGATGGAGGCGGGGGGCCTCTGGGACAGCCCACCGCCTCGGGACGCCCGCTCAGCCGGCCAGCAGCTCGCGGAGCGGCGCGTCGATGGCAGCACTGTCGCCGGGGTTCATGAGCGCCATGTGGCCCCAGGCCGAGGCCACCACCCGCACCTCCGCGTTCGGGATGTGGCGGGCCTCGTTCTGGCTGTCGACCGGCGGGAAATAGCGGTCGTTGTCGATCGGCACGATGATCGTCCGCGCCTTGATGGCGCGCAGGGCCGCCTCGAAGTCGCCGCCATAGGTCGGGTTGGCGCTGATGTCGCCCTGCTCCCAGGTCCAGA
>NZ_WUJP01000052.1 GCF_009806515.1 Geminicoccus flavidas
GCTGAGAGAGCAGGTTGTTGGCGTCGCAGCGCGCGAAGAAGGGCTCCCAGAAGTCGGCGACGTGCTCGACCGTGTTGCGGGAGCCCAGCGGACGGAACCCTTCCTCGCGGAAGAACGGCTCCGAGGTGCCCCAGCCGGCATAGATGGTGGCGAAGGCCTGGATGCCACGGACCGGCGGGCGGTCGTAGAAGCCGTCCTGGAAGGCCGGGTCCACCTCCAGCGCGCGCCGCAACGCCAGGAGGAACACCTTGTTGTAGTTGCCGGTCCGCGCGGAACCGGCGATCGGGCACGCGGCCTGCACCATGTCCGGGTATTGCGCCGCCCACTGGAAGGTCTGGCAGGCGCCCATGGAGAAGCCGGTGACCAGCCGCAGCCGCTCGATGCCCAGCCGCTCGGTGACCAGCTGGTGCTGCAGGCGGACATTGTCGTGGATCGTCACCTTGGGGAAGCGGCCGCGGTCGACGGGTGCCGGGCTGTTGCTGGGCGAGGACGACAGACCGTTGCCCAGCAGGTTGGTCAGGATGATGAAGTACTTGCCGGGATCCAGTGCCCGGTCGGCGCCCAGCATGAAGGTCTCACTGTCGGCATGGGTCCCGGTGTACCAGCTCGGTACCAGCACCGCGTTGTCGCGCGCGGCATTCAGCTTGCCTCGCGTTGCATAGGCGAGCCGGGCGGTTGGCAGCACGCCGCCCTTCTGCAGCAGGAAGTTGGACACCTCGAACGTTTCGAAGTCGCTCATCTCGTTCCTCCCCGAGGCGCCGGATCTGGAGCCGCGCGCGGACGCGGCGCGGTCTGTCGCCGGCATGGCCGCCAGTCGTAGGCCGGGTCGGCGTGCCGTGCAAAAGCCTGACGCTGGCGGAACGGCCGTCGCCCCGGCCAACCGTGACCGATCGTTCTCCCTGCGCTAGAGTGCGCCGCAGCAAATGCTTGGAGATGGTGATGGCACTGGCGTCGGCCGCGACTGGGGCGGCCTCGGCGAGGCTCGGGCGATTCGACTGGCAGGACCCGCTCCTCCTGGAGGAGGAGCTCTCCGACGAGGAGCGGATGATCCGCGACGCGGCCCGGGAGTATTGCCAGGGCTCGCTGATGCCGCGGGTGCTGGAAGCGAACCGGCACGAGATCTTCCACCGCGAGATCATGACCGAGATGGGCGAGCTCGGCCTGCTCGGCGCCACCATTCCCGAGGAATATGGCGGAGCGGGTGCCTCCTATGTCGCCTATGGGCTGGTCGCGCGCGAGGTGGAGCGGGTCGATTCCGGCTACCGCTCGGCAATGAGCGTGCAGTCCTCGCTGGTGATGTACCCGATCCATGCCTATGGCGACGAGGAGCAGCGCCGGCGCTGGCTGCCGGGGCTGGCCAAGGGCGAGCTGGTCGGCTGCTTCGGCCTGACCGAGCCGGACTTCGGCTCCGATCCCGGCGGGATGCGCACCCGGGCGAAGAAGGTGAACGGCGGCTGGTCGCTCTCCGGCGCGAAGAATTGGATCACCAACTCGCCCATCGCCGACCTGGCGGTGGTCTGGGCCAAGGACGACGAGGGCGAGATCCGCGGCTTTGTGGTCGAGCGCGGCACCAAGGGTTTCGAGACGCCCAAGATCGACGGCAAGTTCTCGCTGCGCGCATCCACCACCGGCATGATCATGCTGGACGAGGCGTTCGTGCCGGACGGCAACCTGCTCGCTGGCGTGAAGGGGCTCAAAGGCCCGTTCGGCTGCCTGAACCGGGCGCGCTACGGGATCAGCTGGGGCTCGATGGGTTCAGCCGAGTTCTGCTGGCACCAGGCCCGGCAGTACACACTGGACCGCCAGCAGTTCGGCCGACCGCTCGCCGCCAACCAGCTGATCCAGAAGAAGCTGGCCGACATGATGACCGAGATCACGCTGGGGCTGGCCGGCTGCCTGCGCACCGGGCGGCTGATGGACCAGGGCAAGGCGTCGCCGGAGCTGATCTCGCTGATGAAGCGCAACAATTGCGGCAAGGCGCTCGACATCGCCCGGGCCGCCCGGGACATGCATGGCGGCAACGGCATCGCCGACGAGTACCACGTGATCCGCCACGTGATGAACCTGGAGGCGGTCAACACCTACGAGGGCACCCACGACATCCATGCCCTGATCCTGGGCCGCGCCCAGACCGGCATCCAGGCCTTCGCGTGATGAGCGAGAAGCGGCCGATCACGCTGACCGATGGGGTCGCGGCCAGCGGCTCCACGCGTAGCGGACTGGAGGTCATCCGCGGGATGATCGACGGCGACCATGTCTCGTCTATGGCGACCACCATGGACTGCCGGGTGGTCGAGGCGGAGCAGGGCAAGGCGGTGATCCGCGCGGTGCCGAACGAGGGCTTCCTCAACCTGCACGGGACGGTGCATGGGGGCTGGGCGG
>NZ_WUJP01000053.1 GCF_009806515.1 Geminicoccus flavidas
CGACCGTGCTGGACACCGCACTTGGGTGCGCGGTGGTGACCACGCTGGCGCCCGGCCAGGGCACCGCCACGATCGAGCTGTCCACCCGGTTCCTGCGGCCGATCTTCCCCGAGACCGGCCCGGTGATCGCGACCGGTACCGTCCTCAATCGCGGCCGGCGCCTGGTGCTGGCAGAGGGACGGATCGTCTCGGAAAAGGACGGCAAGCTGCTGGCGCAGGCCACCGGGACCTGGACAGTCCTGGAGGCGGAGGCCAGGTAGCGCTGCCAGCCGCCCGCGTCCCCGGCCAGTCCCCGCCTTCCCGGGGTCGCCGGGGCGCGGCCCCCTTTCCCGGGGCCGTGCGGCGGGACGGGATCAGTCGCCCCAGGTCGGCAAGGCGCCCAACTGCTCCTTCGTCAGGCTGGTGACCAGGCCGTTCTCACCCTTGGTGAGCTGGTCGATCTCGATCACGACGTCCTTGTCGCCCATGCCGAGGAAGCCGCCCACTTCCGCCGACACCGCCGTGACCTGGCCTTCCGGCGTCATCAGGACCTCGTCGATCTCGCCGATGTTCTCGCCATTGGCGCCCACCAGGTCGAGATCCTCCACCTCGTCGGCGGTCAGCCCGAACGCCTCGACCCTGGCCGCGTCATCCGCCTCGACCAGCGTGGCCGTCTGCGCATGAGCGATGCCGGCCACGCCCAGGATGGCGCCGACGAGGATCCATTGCCGCATCATATGTCACTCCTGTTTTGACCGTTCTGGCGCTACCAACCGCCAGGATCGACCGGTGGTGCCGTGGCATGCGGGACATTTCCGTCCATTCAGGCACCAGTCAGGGTGACCGGCCAAGCAGTGCATGCCATCGCGATAACCATCCTCACGGCTCGGCGCTAAGTCCCGGCACAATGGTGACGGGCTTGCAGCCGAGCGGGCATGGACGTGATCGCCGGGCGAACCTTGTCGCTGGCCGAGCATGTGGCTGTGGGGCATGGCAAGCTGCAGGCTGGAAAGCGTCAGGACCTCAGGCCGGGGTCGGGCTTTGCTGTTCTCTGTCATCTACTGACATTCCCTCTGCGACAACCTGATCGTCAGCTCATGGCAGTAGCCGCCAGCGCCATGGCCACAGCGTCTATGGTCGCGGGTGATCTATGCAGAAGATGATTTCATGCAAGCAGGGGATAGCCAGAAAGGCAGCAATCGTCCGCGCCAATGATTGCCTCTGCAATTGACAGAAACTTGCTCATAGGATGAATGTATTTATAGACGATGAGAATATAATTGATTTCCAAATTACCGGATGAGATTTCTGGATATGTGAAGCTTACGTCTGACGATTCATAAGCCTTGCACTCTCCCCGGAGCGGACGCTCAATGACCTGCTGCGGGCGCCGTCGCGGCTGAGGGCCGCGGCCGCGCCTATCCAGGGAGGAGAACCATGTCAGTTCCCGACCGGTCGAGCTGTCCCCCATGCCGCCTGATCATGGCGCTGGCAGGGACCACTGCAGTGCTGCTTGCCACGATCAGCCCTGGTGGCAGCGACAGCGCGTCAGCGCAAGAACTGGGGCCTCTCACCCGCGTCAGCACCGGTAAGAGCTCGTTTACCAGCTGTACGGCTGACAAGCCTGCCCAGCAGCAGGGCCAACTCTTCCGCAATACCGAGATCGAGCCGTTCGTAGCGGCCGACCCAAGCCACCCGAGCAATCTGCTCGTCGGCTACCAGCAGGATCGCTGGTCCAACGGTGGCGCGCGCGGTGACGTGGCCGGGGTGAGCCTGGATGGCGGTGGATCATGGCGCACGGTCACCCTGCCAGGGGTTGCGCGCTGCTCTGACGGCGAATTCCTCCGCGCCTCTGATCCTTGGGTCGACTTCTCCCGCAGCGGCGTCGCCTACTTCATGAGCCTGGCGTTCGAGGCCGATCTGACCACACGGACCGGCGAGTTCGCTGGCTACGGCCGGAACGGGATGCTCGTGAGCCGCTCGACCAATGGCGGCTTGAGCTGGAGCGCGCCGGTCACCCTGACCGAAATCAGCAATCGTCACTTCCTCAACGACAAGAACTCGCTCACCGCCGACCCAAACGATGCCGACCTGGCCTACGCGGTCTGGGACAGGCTGGTGGTCTTCCAGCTTCCGCCGCCTGCCGGTTTCCCCTCCGGCGGCGGACCAGTCGGGGCGCGTGCGCGGGCAAAGTGGCTCAAGGACGCACAGGCGGCGAAAGCGGCAGCACAGGAGAGGCAGCCGACCCAGATCGTCTTCGCCGGGCCCACCCGCTTCACGCGGACCACGAACGGCGGCCGGAGCTGGGAGCGGCCCAGAGTCATCGTCAATCCCGGACCGAACGCGCAGACCATCAACAACATCATCGTCGTCCAGCCGAACGGGACCCTGATCAACTTCTTCACCCACATCTACGCAAACGGGGCGTCGCAGATCGAGCTGCTGCGCTCCTTCGACAAAGGGCGCAGTTTCGAGCGCCGGCCGACCGCGATCGATCTGACCTTTGGCTTTGGCACGATCACGCCGGACGCCCAGGAGCGGGTACGTGATGCCGGAATCCTGTTCGACGTCGCGGTCGATCCGGACAGCGGTGCACTCTATCTGGTCTGGCAGGACCTCCGTTTCCGCGGTGTCGATGAGGTCGCCTTCGCCATGTCGACCGACGGCGGCAGCAACTGGTCCGAGCCCATACGGGTCAACCAGACGCCGGCCAATGCCAACAGGTTCCGTCAGCAGGCGTTCATTCCCGCCATCGAGGTCGGTCCGGACGGGCGGCTTGTGGTCACCCACTACGACTTCCGCAACGACCAGGGCGAAGGTGAGCGCACCGACTACTGGGCCGTGTTCTGCGACCCGAGGGCGGACGACTGCCGCAGGGCGTCGAGCTGGGGCGATGAGCGGCGGCTGACCGAGCGATCGTTCAACATGCTTGACGCGCCGGTGGCCGGAGGACGCTTCCTGGGCGACTATATGGGCCTGGAGCGGGCCGGTGGGGCGGTCCATCCGGTCTTCGGGATCGCGACCGACCGGAACCGCACCGACCTGTTCACTCGCCGGATCACCTTCGGCGCCGCTGGCAGCACCGCGCGCACCGTCACCGAAGCAGCGAGGGAGTAGCGGTCATTCCGCCAGGCTGGCGGGCGAGCCGGAGCCAGTGGCAAACCGGGGATGTAACACCCGGAGCGGGATCGGGCGCAGGCGGCTGTATTGGGGCTGCGGCGTCACCGTTGGCCATCATGGCCCGCTGGTATCCGGCTGTCGTCGACTGGGCCGGCCTGACGCATCGCAGCACCAGGCCGGATCCACCATGGTTCCTGGCCCCGCCAACTCGTCCGGAACCGGCCATGTCCCGGTCGCCGAGGTGGACAGTTCCACCCTGTCGCCTGCCCAAACACAAACGACCGCAGCGGCAGTACCCGTTGCGGTCGTCCTGTTCGGCACTCGCTGAGTTCGCGGGGTTCAGGCCCCGCCGG
>NZ_WUJP01000054.1 GCF_009806515.1 Geminicoccus flavidas
TTCGTCGCACGCTTGTGGTTCAGACCGGCCGCTTGTCGGCCGTGTTCTCGTGGGCAGGAGCAGGAACTTCGTCGGCCTTGGTCACGGCCGGATCGTCCTGCATGCCCTTCTTGAAGGTCTTGATGCCCGAGGCGAGATCACCCATCACCTTCGGCAGCCGGCCGGCGCCGAACACGATCAGCACGATCACCAGCACGACAATCCAGTGCCATGCGCTGAAGGAACCCATCGAAACTCTCCCAGGTGCGACGTACCCGGAACGTAGCGACGAGTGGTCGGGATGCCAAGCGGCGATGGGCTGGGCTCGTGCCAAAGCGGCAGGATAACGGCCAAGGGCCCGGCAGGCTCCCTCGCCCGTGTCGAAGATTTATGTGGTTCCTGTCGTGAATTCGCACAGCTTTGTGCGTTTTCTCACATCCAGGATCGTGCGCCCGTGAGACATTGATGGCGCTGAGGGCTCTGTATCGACCGGGTGGTCCAAAACCGTTCGCGGTTCCACCCGGTTCTTTTTTTGCCTGTATGACGCCCTCGCGGCCGGTGCTTGCCCAAGCCCCCCGGCCCCGCCATGATCCGCGGCCTTTGGCAAGGATTGGGGGCGAGGAATGCGGATCGCGGCGTGCATGAACCGGCTCGGCACGGAGAGCGCCTTCGAGGTGCTGGCAAGGGCCGTGCGGCTGCAGGCGGAAGGCCGCTCGATCATCAATCTGGGCATCGGCCAGCCGGACTTCCCGACCCCGCCACATATCGTCGAGGCGGCGGTCAAGGCGCTCAAGGACGGCCATCACGGCTACACCCCCGCCAACGGCATCCTGAAGCTGCGCGAGGCGGTGGCCGCCGACATGTATCAGCGCCGCGGCGTCGAGGTCGACCCGGACCAGGTTCTGGTGGTGCCGGGCGGCAAGGTGACGATGTTCTTCGCCATCCAGATGTTCGGCGAGCCGGGTGCGGAGATCATGTACCCGGACCCGGGCTTCCCGATCTATCGCTCGGTGATCGAGTTCACCGGCGCCAAGGCCGTGCCGATCCCGCTGCTGGAAGAGAAGGGTTTTTCCTTCTCGGCCGAGGACGTGCTGAGCCGGATCACGCCCAAAACCCGCCTCATCATCGTCAACAGCCCCGCCAATCCCACCGGCGGCGTGGTGCCCCAGGAGGAACTGGACCGGCTGGTGGACGGGCTGCGCGCGCATCCCGAGGTGGCGGTCCTGTCCGACGAGATCTATGCGCGGATGGTCTATGACGGGGTGCCGCATGCCTCGCTCACTGCCTATCCCGAGATCCAGGACCGGCTGATCCTGCTGGACGGCTGGTCCAAGACCTATGCCATGACCGGCTGGCGGATGGGCTGGGGCGTGTGGCCGAAGTCCCTGATCGATCTGGCGACCCGCTTTGCCATCAACGTCCATTCCTGCGTCAACGCCTCGGCCCAGTATGCCGGCATCGCGGCCCTGGAAGGCCCGCAGGATTCGGTCGACATGATGATGGCGGCGTTCGCCAAGCGGCGCGGCGTGATCGTGGACCGGCTGAACCGGCTGCCGGGCTTTTCCTGTGTGAACCCGGGCGGTGCGTTCTATGCGTTCCCCAACATCACCGGCACGGGCAAGAGTTCACGGACGCTGCAGGATGAGATCCTGAACCAGGCCGGGGTGGCGCTGATCTCCGGGACGAGCTTTGGCATCCATGGCGAGGGCTATCTGCGCTTCTCCTACGCGGCGTCGGTCGAGGCGATCGAGGAAGCATGCGACCGGATCGACCGCTACCTGAAGGGCTGAGCGAGGCCTCAGGCCTGGACGCGCTGCTGGCCGAGATCCGCGCCTGCCGGCGGTGCGCCGGGCTGCTGCCGCTGGGCCCGCGGCCGGTGGTGCGGCCCAAGCCGGATGCGCGGCTGCTGATCGTGGGCCAGGCGCCAAGCACGCGCGTCCATGCCACCGGGATCCCGTGGAACGACCAGTCCGGCGAGCGGCTGCGCGCCTGGCTCGGGATCGGGCGGGAGCAGTTCTACGACAACCCGGCCATCGCGATCATGCCGATGGGCTTCTGCTACCCGGGCAAGGGCCGCTCCGGCGACCTGCCGCCCCGGCCGGAATGCGCACCCTCCTGGCACGGGGCACTGTTGCGCCACATGCCAGGACTGCGTCTGGTCCTGCTGATCGGCGCCTATGCCCAGCGGCACTATCTGGGCGGCAACATGGCGCTCACCGAGACAGTGCGCGCTTGGCGGACCACGCCCGAGCCCTTCTTCCCCCTGCCCCACCCGAGCCCACGCAACATCGCTTGGTTCAAGCGCAACCCCTGGTTCGAGGCCGAGACCCTGCCGGATCTGCGCGCCCGGGTAAACGAGCTGCTTGCGCCGGTGGCGGTATGATCAAGCGGCTGGAGGCTGGGCTGGCGGCGCACGGTCTCAGCCTGCTGGGCGGCTTTGCACCGGAGCCGGAGGACGGGGTACCCGGCGACCCGGCTACCCTGCTGCTGGTCGGCAATGTCGGCAGCGCCATCTACCCGCATCTCCAGGCAGCGCCGGAGCGGCACGGGCCGCATCCACTGGACCGCTGGACCCGGCGGGTCGTGGTGGAGGTCGCCGCACCGCTGGGCGCGGCCTGCCTGTTCCCGTTCGACGGGCCGCCCTTCTTCCCGTTCCAGCGCTGGGCGGTCCGGGCGGACGGGCGGTTCAGCGCGTCGCCGCTGGGGCTGCTGATCCATGAGCGTTACGGGCTGTGGACGGCGCTGCGGGCGGCGCTGCTGCTGGATCATGCGGTCGATCTGCCGCGATCTGAAGCCAGGGGCAGCCCGTGTCCAGCCTGTGCGGGCCGCCCCTGCCTGTCCGCCTGCCCAGTAGGCGCCTTCCAGCCCGGCCGCTACCAGGTCACCGCCTGTCGGGGGCATCTCGGCACGCTGTCCGGCCAGGACTGCATGATGGGCGGCTGCCTGGCCCGGCGGGCCTGCCCGGTGGGACGCGAGCACGCCTATGACCGGGCGCACGCGGCGTTCCACATGCGGGCGTTCCGGGCGGGCGGAGGGTAGGCGCGGTTTTCGGCGCCTTCCCGGGCTAGGCTTCAGCCGCCGCCAGAGCACTCTCCAAGTCCGCGATTAGGTCGCCCACGTCCTCTGCCCCCACGGAGAGCCGCAGCAGGTTGGCGGGTGCCGGCGAGTCCGGGCCTTCGATCGAGGCACGGTGTTCCAGGAGGCTTTCCACGCCGCCGAGCGAGGTGGCGCGTTTCCAGAGGCGCACATTGGCCGCGGTCGCGACTGCTGCCTGCTCCCCGCCCCGGACCAGGATGGAGAGCATGCCGCCAAACCCGCCCTGCATCTGGCGCGCGGCCAATGTGTGGCCCTTGTGGGTCGGCAGACCCGGATAGAGGACGCGCTCGATCTTGGGATGGTGCTGGAGATGGGCCGCGAGGTGCATGGCGTTGCCGCACGCGGCGCGCAGGCGCAGGTGGAGCGTGCGCAGGCCACGGGTGAGGAGCCAGGCCTCGAAGGGTCCCAGGATGGCGCCCTGGTCGTGCCGGATCGTGCGGATGCGGGACCAGATCTCCGCGTCGGTGCGCCTGGTGAGCAGCGCGCCTGCGACCACGTCGCTGTGGCCGTTCAGGTACTTGGTCGCCGAGTGCATGACGAGGTCCGCGCCGAGTTCCAGCGGGCGGGTGAGGAGCGGCGTCGGCACGGTGTTGTCGACCGTGACCAGGGCACCCGCCTCATGGGCAAGGTCGGAGAGGGCCGCGATGTCGCTCACCGCCCAGGTCGGGTTCGCCGGCGTCTCGAGCCAGAGCAGGCGCGTACGGCCGGGGCGCAGAGCAGCGCGCACCGCCTCGGGCTCGGTCGTATCGACCAGCTCCACCTCCAGGCCCCAGGATGACGCGGTCTCGAGCAGCCACTTGCGCAGGCCCCAGTAGATCACCTGGGGGATCACCACATGGTCGCCCGGCCGCAGCGCCTGGAACACCGCCGTTGCCGCCGCCATGCCGGAAGAGAACAGCAGCGCCTCCGCACCGCCCTCGAGCGCCGCGAGCACCGTCTCGGCCGGCACATAGGTCGGGTTGCGGTCACGCGCGTAGTCGAAGCCACGGCGGTACGCGTTGTCCGGATCGCGCAGGAAGGTCGTACTCGGCTGCAGCGGCGGAATGAGGCCGCCGGTGGCCGGGTCCTCGATGCCCGCGGCCTGGGCCAGCAGGGTTTCGGGCCTGAACTCCATCATGCTCGTCCTTCGTAAGTGGCGTACGCATCCGCGGGCATCGTGCGGGAAGCCAGGGTGGCTACTGGATACCGCACGCGCTGCGGCCGTGGTCAGATCGGGATCAGTGCTGCCGCGACCCGCTCGGACGCGCGGTCGCTCGCAGCCAAACCCGCGGCCACGCCGGCGCGATCGTCCGCACTGCGGTTCTGGCTCATCTTGCACTTGCCCTCGATCCGGGTGATCGGCAGCCGGAGGCCGACAATGCCGCGCAATTGAGCGCGGATGAAGGCTGGTGGCGCGTCGCCGACCGCCCATGGCTCGGCGCGTGGATGCTCATGCAGGTCTGTGAGCCTGGTCACAACATCGAGCAGCCGGTCCGCATCCTCGAAGAATTCCGCCGGGCCAAAGGCCTGCACGGCAAGGTAATTCCAGGTAGGTACGACCTTCTGATGCTGCTGCTTGGCTGCATACCAAGTAGGCGTGATGTACGCGTCCGGTCCCATGAAGATAGCCGTAGCCTCCCCGGTCGGCGCCAGCCGCCATTGCGGGTTGGCACGGGCCAGGTGGCCGTAGAGCGTGCCAAAGGGGCCTTCCCCGGGTGCCAGGAAGAGCGGCAGCGGCGTGGCAATCAGGCCCTGCGCCGTGGCGGTGACGAAGTTCGCTAGGCGGGCCTCCCGCATCATGCCGTGCAGGGTGGCGAGGTCATCCACGCGAAAGGCGGGCGGCACATACATCGGCATGGCTCCTGGTCTGGTCTGGATGTTTGCCCAGAAACTGGTCCAGAAGGAACATCCAGTTTCCTACCAAAGCACCGGGCCAGTTTTCCGCCATGGCAGCGTCACCACCCGCGCAGGTGCGCATCACCCAGAGGATCTGCGACGCGATCAAGGGCCAGATCAGGTCGGGCCTGCTCAGCCCCGGCGCCCGGCTACCTTCCACCCGGTCCCTAGCGGCCGAGTGGGGTGTCTCACGCACGACGGTGACGGCAGCCTATGAGCAGCTCATCGCGGAGGGATATCTGGCAACCCGGCAGGGAGCACCGTCCCAGGTCGCGTCGGGACTTGGCCCGCCGCCGGTGGTACCGGGGCAGTCGGCGCGTCGGGGGCGTTCCCCCCGGCTGTCGGGATATGGCCAGCGACTGGCGGCGTTCGACCTGCCGCCGATGCCCGATGGCGGCCTGGTCGCGGACTTTCGCTATGGCGATCTAGCGGCCGCCGGCTTTCCCGTGCTCGCATGGCGCAAGGCGGTCAGCGCAGCGCTGCTGCGCCGCCGGCCGCGCCTCCAGTATGGCGATCCGCGCGGGTCGTCCGCGCTGAGAGCAGCGCTGCAGGGATATCTGTGGCGGGCCCGCGGGCTGCAGTGCGAGTCAGAGCAGATCATCGTGGTCAACGGCTCGCAGCAGGGCCTGGACCTCTGTGCGCGGCTGCTGCTCGATCCCGGCAGTCAGGTAGTGATGGAGAATCCGGGCTATCCACTCGCCCTGCAGGTCTTTGCGGCGGCCGGAGCGCATGCCCTCCCGGTCGCGGTGGACCGGGAGGGCATGCGGACCGGGGACCTGCCGGCGGCACGGCTGGCCTATGTCACTCCTTCCCATCAGTTTCCGCTGGGCGGCGTCATGTCGGTGGGGCGGCGGTGGGAGCTGCTCGCCTGGGCGCAGCGCTGCGACGCGCTCGTGATCGAGGACGATTATGATGGCGAATATCGCTTCGACATCGCCCCGATCCCGGCGCTGCAGGCCCTGGATGGTGCCGGGCGTGTCATCTACCTGGGCACAGTTTCCAAGACGCTCTCCCCGACCCTGCGCCTCGGCTATCTCGTCGTCCCGGGCGCGCTGGCCGAGCTGTTCGCCAGGGCGAAGCGGCTGACGGACCGGCACTCGCCCGAGCTGGAACAGGAAGCCCTGGCGGGGCTGATCGATAGCGGCGCCTATGAGCGGCACGTCCGGCGGGCCCGCCGCCGGAACAGCGAGCGGCGCGCTGCCCTGCTGGGCGCCCTTGCCGCTGCCCTGGGCAATGCGGTGACCGTGGCCGGCGCCGATGCGGGGCTGCATGTCATCGTCTGGCTGAACCAGGTGCCGAGAGCGCAGGAGGATGCGCTTGTGGCACACGCGCGGGCGGCGGGGCTCGG
>NZ_WUJP01000055.1 GCF_009806515.1 Geminicoccus flavidas
GCTCTATCCCGTCACTCCCCTGTACGCCTCGGCGCAGCCGGCAGCCCGGCCTGACAGCGCAGGTCTGGTGATGGGCTATGCCGGCCTGGATGAGCGGACCATCCACCAGGGCGTACGGATGCTGACGGCGATCCTCGACAGCTTCAGGCCCGCCTAGGTTCCGTCCGCCTGTTGCGCTGAAGCCGATGATGCTGGTCCCGCCCATCTGATCACCGTTGCAGCCATCGCCATGGCAGCGAGCAGGCAAGCGGCGCCGAAGAACATCCCTTCATACCCGACGCTTCTGATCCAGGGCGTGCTGATCAGCGGCGAAACGAACTGCCCGATGAAGATGGATGCCGTCAGCACTCCTCCCGCCAGACCCCGGCGTGATGCGGGTGCCATTCCGAGCGCCAGCGGGACAAAAGCCGGGGAGACCAGTGCGTATCCGCTGCCGATCATGGCCGCGCCGCCGAGTGAGACGGGCAAGGCTTCCGAAAGGACCAGCAGGAGGAAGCCCAGGGCCATGGCGCTGTAGCCGACGGCGAAGACGCCACCATGGCCGATCCTGGCCTCGACCCGGGCATAGAGAAGGGCAAGGCAACCGCCGGCCAAGGTCAGCGCACCCAGGGCCATTCCGGTCATGACTGCGCTGTTGATGCCCCGCGCGTCGAACAGGAAGGGCAACTGCGTTGGCATGAGAAAGAACAGCATGTTCGTGACGGACTGGAGAAGCACGAGCGCCGCGAAGGTCGGAATCCACACGCGATGCGCTTCGCCCTCAGCTTCGACCGCGCCGTTGCGTGATCTCGCTGGCAACGCCGGCTCGACAATTCCCTGCCACATGAACGGGAGGAAGACGAGCGGCAGTGCGTAGATCGCGAACGGAGCGCGGGGTGACAGGAGCGCAATCCAACCGGCCAGCGAGATGAAGAGGAAGCCGCCGAAATTTCGCGCCGAAACCTGCAACCCGGCGAAGGCACTACGCTGCTGGCCCTCGAAATAGTCTCCGATCAACGCTGTCTGCGCGGTCATCACGAGGGCGACCGAGATCCCGAGAACGAGGCGGCTTGCGAAGATGGCCGGCAAGTCGGGCAGCACGAGCCCGGCGCAGCCGGAGAGGACGAAGAGGAGCACGCCGCCAAGGAGCAGGCGTCTCCTTCCGAACCGGTCGGCCAGCAGCCCAGCGAAGGGGGCAACGAGCGCGACCATCAACGAGGGAGCCGGCACGAGCAGGCGGGTCAGGATCGCCGCGTTTGGGTCGCCGTCGAAGAGACGTTCCAGTCCGGGAAGCGCCGGGCTGATCGTCGCGTTTGCCATGACGGTCAGCGAGGCTGCCATCAGCAGCGCGACGGACCGGCCGTCGCACCAGAATGCCCGTCGCCCTGCGGCTTCTGCCTCACGCATACCCCTGTCTCCTTGGCTCGATCATCGCATCGGAGCACGCTGCGAGTTCAAGCCAACTTGAGGTCAAGCATGAGCATGATGGATATCGGCGAGGTCGCGGGGCGCTCTGGCGTGTCGCCCTCGACCCTTCGCTACTATGAAGAGATTGGCCTGATCCGGTCGGTGGGGCGGCACGGGCTGCGGCGGCAGTTCGACCCGAGCGTGCTCCTGAAGCTTTCGCTGATCGAGCTGGGGAAAGTCGCGGGCTTCTCGCTTGGTGAGATCGCGGGAATGTTTGGCGACGACGAGACGCTGAACATTCCCCGTGCGGACCTCCATGCAAAGGCCGATGAGCTGGGCCGGCAGATCACCAGACTTCGGGTGCTACGGGACGCGATTCGTCATGTCGCGGACTGCCCGGCTCCGTCGCACTTGCAGTGTCCGAACTTCCGCAAGCTGCTGACGTCGGTGTCCTCCAGAAAGGCTGGCGGCCAGGCAGGGCGCCTCGTGGAGACCGGCCGCCGCCAAGGTCGCGTTCCCAAAACGGTTCGTGCTCCCGGATAGGCCGGGATGAGACGCTGCGAGATGAGCGAGGCGGCGTCATCCCCGTGCGCGCTGATCGACTGGCACGCCTATGCCCAGCGCAATCAGGTCGAACGTCTGGCCGGCCGCCTCAAGCAGTGCCGCCGCATCGCTACCCGCTACGAGACGAGGCTCGCCGACTACCTCGCCATGCTGCCTGTTATTCCGCCGCGACCAGCACCGGCTGCTCCGGCCTGGCCCGGAAGCGGGCCAGCAGTTCGGCCTCGCGCGCCTTGGCCGTGCGCAGGTTGCGTTCCTTGACGTGGCCGAAGCCGCGGATCCGGGACGGAATCGCGGCCAGCTCCTCGGCCAGCGCGTGGTTGGCGGGGGTGAGGCCGGCCAGCAACTCCTCGACCAGCGCCTCGTACTGGCCGATCAGGGCGCGCTCGGTGCGGCGCTCCTCGGTCCGGCCGAACGGGTCGAAGGCCGTGAAGCGCAGCGCCTTGCCGTGGCGGAGCAGGCGGAAGGCGTGGCGCATCCAGGGGCCGAAGCTCGACTTGCGCAGCTGGCCGGTCGTGTGGTCGCGGCTGGCGAGCAGCGGCGGGGCCAGGTGGAAGGTAAGCTTCCCGGTCGACTGGAACTCGTGGGCGAGCTGGGCCTGGAAGGAGGGGTGGCTCCAGAGGCGCGCCACCTCGTACTCGTCCTTGAACGCCATCAGTCTGAAGAGATTCTCGGCCACGATGCGGGCCAGAGTCTCGGTGCCGAGCTTGGTCTGCTCGACCAGCCGGACCCGCTTGACCACCCGCTCGTAACGCTCGGCATAGCGGCGGTCCTGATAGTCGGTCAGGAACGCCATGCGCCGGGCGACCAGCTCGTCCAGGTCGGCGGGCGGTGCGGTGGGCACGGGCGGCGGCGCGAGCTCGACCTGGACCGCGGCCAGATCGTGGGCGGCGCGGCGGCCCAGGGTGAAGGCAGCCTGGTTCATCGCGACCGCCACCCCGTTCAGCTCGATGGCGCGCATCAGGGCGTCCAGCCCGAGCGGGATCAGGCCGCGCTGCCAAGCATAGCCCACCATGAACAGGTTGGTGGCGATGCTGTCGCCGATCAGGCCGGTGGCGATCCTCGTGCCGTCGACGAACTCGGCACGGCCCTCGCCCGTGGCCTTGGTAATCGCACGACGCAGGCGCTCGGCCGGGAAGGAGAAGTCGGCGTTGCGGGTGAAGTCGCCGGTGAACGTCTCCTCCAGGTTCACGACCGCCCGGGTGACGCCGGCACGGACGGTGGCGAGCGCCGGCTTGCTGGCGGCCACGACCTGATCGCAGCCGATCAGGACCTTCGCCCCGCCGGCGGCGACCCGCGGCGAGCCGATCTCGTCCGGGCGGTTGGCGATCTTCAGGTGCGAGAGGACTGCCCCGCCCTTCTGGGCCAGGCCGATCATGTCGATCGCGGCGATGCCCTTGTTCTCCAGATGCGCCGCCATGCCGAGCAATGCTGCGATGGTGACCACGCCGGTGCCGCCGATGCCGGTGACGGCCATCCCGTAGGTGCCCTCGATCGCCGGCAGGGTCGGCAGCGGCAGGTCGGCGGCGGTACCGGTGAGGTTGCGCCGCTCGCCCTTCTTCAGCACCGCGCCCTCGATCGTCACGAAGGACGGGCAGAAACCCTTCAGGCAGGAGAAGTCCTTGTTGCAGGAGGACTGGTCGATCCGGCGCTTGCGGCCGAGCTCGGTCTCGACCGGCTGCACCGCCACGCAGTTGGACTGCACGCCGCAGTCGCCGCAGCCCTCACAGACCAGCTCGTTGATCACCACCCGCCGGTCGGGGTCCGGGAACTCGCCGCGCTTGCGGCGGCGGCGCTTCTCCGCGGCGCAGGTCTGGTCATAGACGATCGCGGACACGCCCGGGACGGTGCGCAGGCGGCGCTGCAGCGCGTCCAGCTCGTCGCGATGGTGGATCTTCACCCCGTCCGCCAGGTCGTAGCCGATCGGGTACTTGTGCGGCTCGTCGCTGACGACGTGGATCTCCTGCACGCCCTCGGCATGAAGCAGCCGCGTCACCTCGGCGACGTCGAGATTGGCGGTCTCCATCTTCTGGCCGCCAGTCATCGCGACCGCGTCATTGTACAGGATCTTGAAGGTGATGTTGGCCTTGGCGGCCATGGCGGCGCGGATTGCCAGCGAGCCGGAATGGTAGAAGGTGCCGTCGCCGATGTTCTGGAAGATGTGCGGCCTAGTGGAGAACGGCGCCTCGCCCAGCCAGGACGCCCCTTCTCCGCCCATCTGAGTGTAGCGGGCGGTGTCGCGGTCCATCCACTGGGCCATGTAGTGGCAACCGATCCCGGCCCGGGCCTTGCTGCCCTCCGGCACGCGCGTGGAGGTGTTGTGCGGGCAGCCCGGGCAGAAATAGGGCAGCCGCAGCATGGCCGGGTCGTCCGTCACCACGGCGACCCGGGCCTCGACCTCGGCCAATCGCAGGGCCAGCTCGGGATCGTGAGTGCGCTCCAGCAGGGCACGACCGATCGCGAGCGCCACTTGGTTGGAGTTGATCGCACCCCAGGACGGGAACAGGGTCCGGCCCAGCCGGTCGTGCTTGCCCTCGATGACCGGCGCGTTCGGCTGCCCGTACAGGAGGCTGCGGACCTGGTCCTCGACCAGGGGGCGCTTCTCCTCGACCACGATCAGGCGGGACAGGCCGCGTGCCGCCTCCTCCAGGCCGCGCGGCTCGAGTGGCCAGCTCATGCCGACCTTGTAGACGCGCAGGCCGAGCTGGCGGGCGCGCGCCTCGTCGATGCCGAGATCGTCCAGGGCCTGGACCGTGTCCAGCCAGGCCTTGCCGGTGGTGACCACGCCCAGCCAGGCGTCCTCGCTGCCCATGACGGTCCGGTCCAGCCGGTTGGCGCGGGCGAACGCCTTGGCCGCCTCCAGCTTGAAGCGGTGGAGGCGCTCCTCCATGGCGAGCGGCGTGTCCGGCCAGCGGATGTTCAGACCGCCCTCCGGGAGCGGAAAGTCGTCCGGCAGCGTGATCGGCAGGCGGGCCGGGTCGATCTCGGCGGACACGGTGCTCTCCACCGTGTCGTGCACGCACTTCAGAGCCACCAGCGCGCCCGAATAGCGCGACATGGCGATGCCGAGCAGGCCGTAGTCCAGGATCTCCTGCACGCCTGCCGGGTTCAGCACCGGGATCATCGCATCGATCATCGCGGGCTCGGACTGGTGCGCCGTAGTCGAGCTCTCGCAGGTATGATCGTCGCCGAGCAGGCAGAGATAGCCGCCATGGGCGGCGGTGCCGAACAGGTTGGCGTGGCGCAGCGCGTCGCCGGAGCGGTCCACGCCGGGACCCTTGGCATACCAGATGGCGAACACGCCATCATACTTGTTCTCGCCGTCCAGCCCGGCCTGCTGGGTACCCGAGCAGGCGGTGGCGGCCAAATCCTCGTTCACGCCCGGCTGGAACACGACATGGTGCTCATCCAAGAGCTTCTTCGCCCGGGTGAGCTGCTGGTCGTACTGGCCGAGCGGCGAGCCGCGATAGCCCGAGATATAGCCGGCGGTGTTCAGCCCGGCCGCCTGATCGCGGCGACGCTGCTCCATCGGCAGGCGGACCAGGGCCTGGATGCCGGTGAGGAACACCCGGCCCCGGGGCTTCAGATACTTGTCATCGAGGCTGACCGTCTGAAGGTCCGTCATCCTCGAAATACTCCCTGCTCCGCTCCCGGAACCGCGCCGGCAGGAGCCGGGGCGGACCGCCCGGGAAGGCCCGGATCACCGGCGCACCGGCTCCGCCTTCTTAGATGGGTATCCTACGCGGCCCTGTCACCCGGGTTGCGGCGCCGACATCTGCCGGCGCTGCAACCTTATGGATCATGGCATCAGCTGGCCGCCGTTCACCTCGATCACCTGGCCAGTGATGTAGCCGGCGAGCTTCTCCGAGGCCAGGAACAGGAACGCGCCTGCACAGTCCTCGCTCACCCCCAGCCGCTGCATCGGGATGCGCTGGCGGACCTGCTCCAGCCGCTCCGGCGTGGAGTAGATGTCGTGGAAGTAGGTGTGGATCACGCCCGGCGAGACCGCGTTCACCCGGATGCCCTGCGGAGCCAGCTCGGTGGCGATCGACTTGGTGTAGGTCGAGACGAAGCCCTTGGCGCTGGCATAGAGCGCAGCACCGGCGGCACCGCCGTTGCGCGCGGCGATCGAGCTGGTGTTGACGATGTTTCCCTTGCTCTCGACCAGGGCTGGCACTGCCACGCGGGTCGCGGTCATCACCGAGCGGGCGTTCAGGTCCATGACCCGGTCATAGGCCTCGTCGTCGCTCTCCGCGAGCGGGAAGCGCGCCACCATGTGGCCGGCATTGTTCACCAGCACGTCCAGGCCGCCCAGCGTCTGGATGGCGCCCTCGACCACCGACTTGACCTGATCAGTCCTGGAGAAGTCGCCGCCGAACACCGGGGCACCACCCAGCTCCGCGGCCAGCGCCTCGGCCTTTTCCCGGTTCTTGTTGTAGTGGATCGCGACCTTCGCCCCGGCCTCGGCGAACGCCTTGGCCGCCGCGGCGCCGATGCCGATCGAGCCACCGGTCACCAGAACGCGCTTGCCGCCCAGTCCGAAGCCGTCGTAACCGCCTGTCACCTGTCATCCCCGAAACGTGTCACTGGAGCCCGGAACCATGAGCGAGCCCCGCATCCTGGAGGGGCTCGGCAGCATCGCCGAGCAGTACGATGGCTTCATTCTGGACCAGTGGGGCGTGCTGCACAACGGCAGGGCTCCCTATCCCGGCGTGGTCGAGGCGCTGGAAGCCATGCGCGCCGCCGGCAAGCGCATCTGCCTTTTGACCAATAGCGGCCGGCGCGCCCGGATGAACCGGGACCGTCTGCTGGAGATGGGCTTCCCACCGGAGAGTTATGACGGGCTGATCACCTCGGGCGAGGCTGCGTGGATGGGGCTGCGCGACCGCAAGGACCCGCGCCTTGCCGAATTCGGCAAGCGGGCGCTGCTGATCACGCGCGACAACGACCTGGAGGTGATCGAGGGCCTGGGCCTCCATCTCACCAGCGACCCCGCTCAGGCCGACTTCGTCTATCTGTCGGGCGTCGACAGCCCACCCATGACGCTGGAGGACTACGAACCGCTGCTCCGGGAGGCGGCGTCGCTGAGCCTGCCGATGATCTGCTCCAACCCGGACCGGATCGCGGTGAGCGCCGACGGCCTCTTGATCGCACCCGGGACGATCGCCGCGCGCTACGAGGAACTAGGCGGCCGGGTCTACTACTTCGGCAAGCCGAACCGGCCGATCTACGAGGCCTGCCTCACCGTGTTGGAGGGGATCAATCCCAAGCGGATCCTGTGCGTCGGTGACAGCCTGGAGCACGACATCGCGGGCGCTGTCGGCATGGGAATGGACAGCTGCTTTGTCATGCAGGGCATCCATGCCGAGCATTTTCCCGAGGACCTGCCGGCCGACCGGCTGGCGCTCCGGGTGCGCGAGCTGGCCGAGCGCTACGAGACCATGCCGCGCTACGCGATCCACCGCACCAACTGGTAGTCGACAACGAAATCCTGGCTGGGGGCTGACTGAATGACCGCGATCCTGTGCGTCGGCGTGCTGGTGCTCGACGTGATCTTCCAGGTGGACGAGCTGCCGAGCGGCGGCGAGAAGATGCTGGGCCACGGCATGAGCGAGGCGATCGGCGGCCCGGCTGCGATCGGCGGGCTCGCGGCGGTGCGTCTCGGTGGCGAGGCGGCCCTGCTCTCCCGGGTGGGCGAGGACCGGGTCGGCACGGCGATCCTGGAGGGCTTCCGCGCGGCCGGGCTAGACGTCTCGGCGGTGGAGCGGCTGGCGGGCGGCGTCTCGTCCTTTTCCGCGGTGGCGGTCGACCCAAAGGGCGAGCGGCAGATCGTCAACTATACCGACCAGCGCCTCCATGCCGAGCCGCCTAGGCACATGCCGCCCATGGAACGTTTCAAGGCGGTGCTGGCCGACACGATCTACCCGATGGCGGCGGCCCCGGCGCTCAAGGCCGCGCGGGAGCATGGCATTCCGGGCGTGGTCGACTTCGACGTCAACCCCAAGTCCGGCAGCCGGGAGATCCTGGACCTCGCCAGCCACATCGCTTTCAGCCGGCAGGGGCTGCGCAGCCTGACCGGGATCGAGGATCCGGAAGCCGGCCTGCGCCAGGTGGCGGAGCGCCATGGCGGCTGGGTTGGCGTCACGCTGGGCGAGCAGGGTGTGGCTTGGCTGGAGGACGGCTGGTTGCGCCGGATGCCAGCCTTCCAGGTCGAGGTGGTGGACACGCTGGGGGCCGGCGACGTGTTCCATGGCGGCTTCGCCTATGGGCTGGCGCAGGGCATGGGGATTGAGGCCTCGCTGCGCCTGGGCTCGGCGGCCGCCGCGGTGAAATGCACCCGCAAGGGCGGCGGCCCTGGTGCGCCGACGCTGGCCGAGGTCGAGGCGTTCCTGGCCAGGCACTAAGCTCCAGGCCTCAGCGCAGCCGGTCGCGGTCGCGCTCCCGGTCCAGCTCCCGGCGGCGCTCGGCATCCAGCAGGTCCAGGCGGCGCTGGCGCTCGAATGCCTGCCAGGCGTCGTCGGCACCGGCCGGCCCGCTGGGGGCCGGCGTCGGGCTGGACGGCGGCGGGCGGAAAGTGGGCGTGCCGATCCCGCGCACCGAGCGGCTGTCCGTGGCGTACCAGGCGCGCACGTCCTCTGCCGTGGCGAGGCTCGCCAGCGGCACGGGCTCCGGCAGTCTGCCGCCGGCGGCTTCGATTTCGGCGGGATCGGGCGGGGCACGCTGGCGCAGGCCGTCGCCGTCCGGCAGCGGGCGAGCCGGCACCGGCAGCAGGGGCAGCTCTTCCAGCGGCACGACCGACCAGCCGACCGCCGGTTCGCCCACGGATGGAAGGGGCGCCCACGCGATCCGGCCGGGTCCGGGTGCCGCCCAGGCCACCGGTGCCGGGTCGAAGCGGCTGCCCGGCAGCCACCACCAGCGCCCCGCCACCTGACGCCAGCGGCCCCGATGCTCGGCCAGCGCTGAGAACGGCGGGTCCCCCTGCCAGTACCAGCCTGCCTCCCGCGTCCAGCGCCACCGACCAGTCGAGAAGGGCCGCCAGCCGTCGGGCACCTGGTCCGGCCGCCAGGCTGGACCCAGGCCCGGTAGCTCCTCCCAGACTCCGAACGGCTCCAGCTCGGCCCGGAACTGCAAGGCCAGCGCCTGGCGCAGGTCCTGGGCCAGGGCCGGTACCGGGAGCAGGATGGAGAGGAACAGGCGCCGTCGCATGTGACTTCATCTTGGCACGCAGGCCCGCCAAGGCTAGCTCACGGGGAGCAAGCGAGCCGGACCAGGAGGCCAGCAGATGCCGCGCTTTGCCGCGAACCTCAGCATGATGTTCAACGAGCATGCCTTCCTTGACCGGTTCGCCGCGGCGGCCGTCTGCGGCTTCAAGGGCGTGGAGTTCCTGTTCCCCTACGAGTTCCCGGTGGACGAGGTCGCTGGCGCCCTGCACGGCGCCGGCCTGTCCCAGGCGCTGTTCAACCTGCCGCCCGGCGACTGGGCGGCGGGCGAGCGCGGCATGGCGTGCCTGCCCGGCCGGGAGAAGGAGCTGATGGACGGGGTGGAGAAGGCGCTGCGCTATGCCGAGGCGCTGCGCTGCCCGACCCTGCATCTGATGGCCGGGATCCCGCCCGCCGACCTGCCGCGCGAGCAGCTGGAGGCGACCTATGCCGCGAACCTGGCCGAGGTCGCCAAGGCCTGCGCGCCGCTGGGCATCACCGTGGTGATCGAGCCGATCAACCAGCGCGACATGCCGGGCTATTTCCTCTCCTGGCAGGACCAGGCCCGGCGGCTCATCGAGCGCTCGGGTGCGAAGAACGCCAAGGTGCAGATGGACTTCTACCACTGCCAAATCATGGAGGGCGACCTCACCCGGCGGCTTCAGGCGCAGATCGACCAGGTGGGCCATGTCCAGGTGGCGGGCGTGCCGGACCGGCATGAGCCGCACGATTGCGAGGTCAACTTCCCACACCTGTTCGCCGAGCTGGACCGGCTGGGCTATGCTGGCTGGGTGGGCTGCGAGTACCGGCCGCGCGGGCGCACCGAGGATGGGCTGGGCTGGGCCGCGCCTTATGGCATCAGGGGGACTGGCGCATGAGCGACACGGACGGAGACGAGGACCGCGACCACGCCCTGAAGAAGGCGAAGATCAAGGCCGCCAAGGACGCGCTCTATGCGTCCAAGACCGGGGAGAAGGGCCTGATCGTGGTCCATACCGGCACCGGCAAGGGCAAGTCGACGGCGGCCTGGGGTATGGTGCTGCGGGCACTGGGCCATGGCTACCGGGTCGGGATCGTCCAGTTCGTGAAGGGTGCGCGCGAGATCGGCGAGCGGGTGATCTTCGACAAGTTCCCGGACCAGCTGCGCTTCGTGGCCCATGGCGAGGGTTTTACCTGGGAAACCCAGGACCGGCAGAAGGACATCGCACTGGCGCGCCAGGCCTTCGAGGCGGCCAAGGAGATGATGGCCGACCCCGAGGTCCGGATGGTGATCCTGGACGAGCTGAACATCGCGCTGCGCTACGACTACCTGCCGATCGAGGAGGTGCTGGACGTGCTGCGCGACAAGCGGCCGGACCTCCACGTCGTAATTACCGGCCGCAACGCAAGGCCGGAGCTGATCGAGGCGGCTGACCTCGTCACCGAGATGCAGCTGGTCAAGCATCCGTTCCGCGCCGGCATCAAGGCCCAGCCCGGGATCGAGTTCTGAGCTTGCCGGGACCCGGCGCCCGGGCTCTGATGATCCAGGGCACCTGCTCCAACGCCGGCA
>NZ_WUJP01000056.1 GCF_009806515.1 Geminicoccus flavidas
AGTCGCTGCTGGTGGCGGGCCTGTGCCGGGCGTTCACCCGCCAGGGGCTGCGGGTGCGGCCGTTCAAGCCGCAGAACATGAGCAACAACGCGGCCCCGGCCGCGGATGGCGGCGAGATCGGCCGCGCCCAGGCGCTCCAGGCGCAGGCCTGCGGGGTGAAGCCGTCGGTGCACATGAACCCGGTGCTGCTCAAGCCGCAGACCGACAGCGGCAGCCAGCTCGTGGTCCAGGGCGAGGTCGCGGGCGCGGTGGGTGCCCGCGACTACTACCGGATGAAGCCGCAGCTCCTGCCCAGGGTGCTGGAAAGCTTCCACAAGCTGGCGGAAGAGGCCGATCTCATCCTGGTCGAGGGCGCCGGCAGCCCGGCCGAGGTCAATCTGCGCGCCGGCGACATCGCCAACATGGGGTTCGCTACCCGGGCAGGCGTGCCGGTGGTGCTGGTGGGCGACATCGAGCGCGGCGGCGTGATCGCCCAGCTGATCGGCACCTGGGAACTGCTGGAGCCCGAGGAGCGGGCGCTGGTCCGGGGCTATCTGGTCAACAAGTTCCGCGGCGACCCTGCCCTGTTCGCCAGTGCTCATCCGGTGCTCAGGGCGCGCACCGGCCTGGCCAGCCTGGGCACGGTGACCTGGTGCGAAGCCGCGAGAGACCTGCCCAAGGAGGACATGCTGGGCTTGGCCGAGCTGGCGCGGGCACGGCCGGATGCGCCGCTGGTCGTGGCCGTGCCGAGCCTGCCTCGGCTGGCCAATCTGGACGACCTCGACCCGCTAGCCCAGGAGCCGGAGGTGCGGCTGGTGATCGTGCCGCCCGGCCGGCCGATCGAGGCCCGGGCCGACCTGGTGCTCCTGCCGGGCTCCAAGGCGACTATCGCCGACCTCGCCTTTTTGCGCCGGCAGGGCTGGGACATCGACATCCTGGCACATGTCCGCCGCGGCGGACATGTGCTGGGCATCTGCGGCGGCTTCCAGATGCTCGGGCACAGTGTGGCCGACCCGCTGGGGATCGAGGGGCCGCCGCAGACCGTGCCAGGCCTGGGCCTGCTCGATGTCCAGACCGTGTTCGACCGGTCCAAGACCGTGCGCGAGGTGGCGGCGACCGATGCCGGCAGCGGCCGCCCGCTCACCGGGTACGAGATCCATCTGGGCCGCACGGAGGGGCCTGGCCTCGCCCACCCACTCGTCCGGATCGAGGGCCGGCCCGATGGGGCGGTCTCGGCGGACGGGCTGGTCGCCGGCTGCTACCTGCACGGCCTGCTCGCCAATGACGGGTGGCGTGCGGGCTATCTCAGACGCCTCGCACCGGGACTGCGTGCGTCCGTGGCTCGAGGCTGGCGCACCGAGCACGCGCTGGACGAGCTGGCCGACCACCTGGCGGCCTGCATCCCGCTCGACCGGCTGCTGGCGGCAGCCGCTCCCATTGCCCTGGTCGATCCGGGCTGATTCGCCCGGCCCCGTTCACGGATCGTTAAGCGGTAGGGGCGCATAAGGGAGGCAGGCCCGCCATCGGAGTTCGCTTCCTTGTCAGACCCGTCGCTCGACCGCCGCCGGCTCGCGGCCCTGATGCGCCACCATGGCATGCCCGCGATCCTGCTGGACCTGCATGGCCGGCCGATCGCCGCCCAAGGCGAATGGGCCGCTGCCGTGCTGGGCGACCAGGCGATGCGCGGCAGGCTGACCGACCGGATCCGCGCCGGGCTGCAGAACGACCTCGCCGTAGCCGTGCCCGGCCTGCGGCTCTGCCTGCTCCAGGGCGAACGCGGCCAGCCGCCGCTCGGCTGGCTCGCCACCCCAGCGGAGCCGGCGCAGGCCCGCACCGGCGCCATGCCGCGGGTTCCTGCCAGCGCCGGTGCCAAGCTGTCGGAGGAGGACGAGGACGAGAGCTGGCCAGATCACTGGGGCGGGCCGCGCTGAGCTTCACCCACCCTCACCCCGTGTCGCCGGCCGTCCGGAGCGTCAGGAAGCCGAGCAGGAGGATGCAGAGCGCGATCAGCCAGGCGAGCCAGAGCAGGCGGATAGCGCGGCGGACGTCGGCGGCGGTGACGTCGCGCCGGCCGTCGCCGATCCAGTGCGCCACCGAAGGAACCCCGCCATAGCTGCGCGGCCCGCACAAGGCGATGCCCAGCGCCCCGGCGAACGCCGCCTCCGGCCAGCCGGCATTGGGCGAGCGGTGCCGCCTGGCGTCGCGGCGCACGGTCCGCCATGCGCGGGCGGGGCTGGCGCCCGGCAGGACGCAGGCGGCCAGGATCGCCACCAGGCCGGCGAGCCGCGAGGCCGGCAGGTTGACCAGGTCGTCCAGTCGTGCCGCTGCCCACCCGAACTGGCGGTAGCGCTGGCTCTTGTGGCCGATCATGCTGTCCATGGTGTTGACCGCCTTGTAGGCGACGAGGCCGGGCAGGCCCAGCAGCAGCGCCCAGAGCAGCGGGGCCACCAGACCGTCACTGAAGTTCTCCGCGGCGGATTCGATCGCGGCGCGCCCGACGGCCGGCTGGTCCAGCTGCTCCGGATCGCGCCCGACGATCATCGCGACCTTGCGCCTGGCCGCCTCGATCCCCTCGTCCATGCCGCTGGCAACGGCCAGCACGTGGTCGGACAGGGAGCGCTGGGCGAACAACGTCGCGGCGGCCACGGCTTCCAGGAGCCAGCCTCCCGGCAACTGCCCGGCCAGCGCCTGGAGTGCAGCACCCGCTGCCACGGCCACGCCCAGCACCACCAGCACCAGGAGGACGCCCCGGCGGCGTCTGGAGGCATCTGTCGCCTGCTCGTCTGTGATCCGCTTGACGGGGGTCGGCTCGCGCGCGCTCGGCGGGTCCAGGAGTACGTGCTCGAGCGTGGTAACGAGGCGGCCGATCAGCACCACCGGATGCGACAGCCGTCGCCACAGGGAGGGCGGGTCGCCGACCAGCGCATCCAGGACGAGAGCCAGGATCAGCCAGGCCAGGAGGTGGGCGGGCGGTTCGACGAGCAAGGCTGTGGCGCTTCCCGGATGCGTGGGCCGGATGCGAGGCCGGTGGCTCCCCTGTGGCGGCCTGGCGGTGACACTGCTATCCACCGCCGACATTCGACAGCGCAAGCACGATCAGGGTGGTCGTGCCTGGGGATGCCGGCGGCGTGGACGGGGACGCAATGAGCAGGATCGGCGTGATGATCTGCGGGCATGGGTCGCGCGACGTGGAGGCGACCCACGAGTTCGCGGCCCTGGTCGCCCATCTGCGGCGCCACTATGCCGACCGGCCGGTCGAGGCCGGCTATCTGGAGTTCGCCCGGCCGGTGATCCGGGACGGCCTGGACCGGCTGCGCGACAAGGGGGTCACGGAGATCCTGGCGATGCCGGCCATGCTGTTCGCGGCCGGCCACGTGAAGAACGACGTGCCGTCGGTGCTGAACACCTGGGCAGCGGAGAACCCCGAGGTGCGCGTGCGCATGGCCCGCGACCTCGCCATCGACGGCAAGCTGCTCCAAGCCGCTGCCCAGCGGATCGAGGCGGCGCTGGAACTTGCTTCCGACGAGATCACCCGGGCCGAGACCCTGCTGCTGGTGGTGGGCCGGGGCACCTCGGACAGCGACGCCAACGGCAATGTCGCCAAGGTCACCCGGATGCTCTGGGAGGGCATGGGCTTCGGCCATGCCGAGACCGGCTATTCGGGCGTGGCCCATCCCCGCACCGACGAGGCGCTGCGCCGCGCGATCCGCCTGGGCTACCGCCGGGTGGTGGTGTTCCCCTATTTCCTGTTCACCGGCGTGCTGGTGCAGCGGATCTACGAGCAGGCGCGCGCGGTGGCGGCGGAGCATTCCGAGATCGAGCTGGTTGAGGCCGGCTATCTGAACGACCATCCGCTGGTGATCGAGACCTTCATCGAGCGGATCGACGGCATCGCTGCGGGTGACACCGCCATGAACTGCCAGCTCTGCAAGTACCGCACCCAGATCCTGGGCTTCGAGCACGATCAGGGCGCTCCCCAGGAAAGCCATCACCACCATGTCGAGGGGATCGGCACCGACGCGGACCGCCACGGCCATCATCACCACGGCCATCACCATCATCACGGGCACGGGCATCATCACGGCCATGGCCATCATCACCACCATCACGACGCGCCGGAACCGGACAAGGTCGTGGTGCTGAAGGACGGCGGGACGCGCCGGCGCGGATGAGCCTGAAGGGATGAGCGACTGGCTCAAGGACCCGGCGGAGATCTACCGCCGCTCGTTCGCGACCATCCGTGCCGAGGCCGCCCTGGACCGGCTGCCCGAGCCGGTTCGGCCGCTGGCGGTGCGGATGATTCATGCCTGCGGCATGACCGACTTGGTGGCCGACCTGCGCAGCGACGGCGACCCGGCGGGTGCGGTGCGGGCAGCGCTGGCCGGGCGCGCGCCTGTGCTGGTGGACGCACGCATGGTCGCGGCCGGAATCCTGGCCCGCCACCTGCCGGACGGCGTCGAGGTCCGTTGCGGGCTGGAGGATCCGAGGCTGGCTGATCTGGCGCAGGCGGCCGGCACCACCCGCTCGGCCCGGCTGGTCACGAGCTGGCGCGAGCGGCTCCACGGGGCCGTGGTGGTGATCGGCAATGCGCCGACCGCCTTGTTCCAGCTCCTCGACGAGCTCCGTGAGGGTGCTGGCCGGCCGGCCGCGATCATCGCCACGCCGGTGGGCTTCATCGGTGCCGCCGAGAGCAAGCAAGCGCTGGTGGAAGCGGAACTCGGCATCCCGTACGTGACCGTGCTGGGCCGCCGCGGCGGCAGCGCCATGGCGGCAGCCGCGCTCAATGCCTGCCTGGTGGAGGCAGGATGAGCGAGCCCTGGCTGTGCGTGGTCGGGATTGGCGAGGACGGGCCGGCAGCGCTCGGCGCCGAGGCCCGAGCCGCCCTGGGCTGGGCCGAACTGTTCATCGGCGGTGCTCGCCATCTCGCCATGCTGGGCGACGATCCACGACCGCGCATGCCCTGGCAGGTGCCGCTCGACCCATCGATCGAGCATCTGGCCAGCCTCCGGCAGCGCCGGGTGGTGGTGCTGGCTTCGGGCGATCCCTTGTGGTTCGGGGTGGCCCGCCGGCTGGTGGCGCGCTTTGGCGAGGATGCGATCCGGGTCGTGCCGCAAGTGGCCTCCATGCAGCTCGCCTGCGCGCGGCTGCGCTGGTCGCTCGCCGAGGCGGAAGTCGTCACCATCCATGGTCGCCCACTGGAACGGCTGGTGCGCTGGCTGCAGCCGGGCCGACGCCTGGTGATCCTGTGTGCCGACCGGCACTGCCCGGCGAAGATCGCAGCGCTGCTGGCCGAGCACGGCTTCGGCAGCGCCCGG
>NZ_WUJP01000057.1 GCF_009806515.1 Geminicoccus flavidas
CTCCGCGTGCTGGAGCATCTGGGCGGGCCGGACGAGCGGGTGCTCGACCTGGCGGCTGCCGAGGTGGCGCAGCATGCGTTCCGCGATCTGGTGGTGGTCGGGCTGGAAGTGCCCGCCCCCGAGGGCCCGGTCCGCCCGCTGGTGCCGGGGCTGCCGGACGATGCGTTCTGCCATGATGGCCAGCTCACCAAGCGCGAGGTGCGTGCGGCGACGCTGGCGCGGCTGGCTCCCTGCCCGCACGAGCGGCTCTGGGATGTGGGTGCCGGCAGCGGTGCCATCGCCATCGAATGGCTGCGTGCCCAGCCCGGCACCAGGGCCGTCGCCATCGAGCGGGATCCCGCCAGGCTTGAGCGCATCCGCGCAAATGCCCTGCGGCTGGGCACGCCGGAGCTGGCTCTGGTGCTGGGAAGCGCGCCAGCGGCACTGGACGGGTTGCCCATGCCAGATGCGATCTTCCTTGGCGGCGGTACCGGCACGCCCGGCCTGATCACGACCCTGGCCGAGCGGCTGCGCCCGGGCGGCCGGCTGGTGGCGAACGCCGTCACCCTGGAGGGCGAAGCAGCACTGCTGGCGGCAGCGTCCAGCCATGGCGGCGAGCTCGCCCGGATTGCGGTGAGCCGTGCGGAGCCGGTCGGCGGCACGCTCGCTTGGCGGGCCCTGGCGCCGGTGACTCAATGGGCGTGGACCAGGCCGTGACCACCTTGTTCGGCATCGGGGTCGGCCCGGGCGATCCGGAGCTCGTGACGCTGAAGGCGGCCCGGCTGATCGGCACGCTGCCGGTTCTGGCTCATGTCGGCGCCGACGGCCGGCCGAGCCGCGCCCGGCGGATCGCGCAGGCGCTGATCCCGGCCACCGCACGAGAGCTCTCGGCGGACCTGCCGATGCGTTGCGCCCCCGACCTGGCCCGGCCGGTCTATGACCGGCTGGCTGCCGACATCCTGGCCGAGATCCGGCATGGCCGGGCCGTGGGCTTCCTGTGCGAGGGCGACCCCCTGCTCTATGGCTCGTTTGTTGCCCTGCTCGACCGTCTGGCCGAGCTGGTGCCTGTGACGGTGGTGCCCGGCATCACCTCGGTCGCCGCAGCGGCGGCGAGCAGCTGCCATGTCCTGGCCCAGCGGGACGAGAACCTGGCGATCCTGGCGGCCACGGCCGAGGACGCGCGGCTCCAGGCGGCCATGGAATGTACCGCCAGTGTCGCGATCCTGAAGGTCGGCCGCCATCTGCCGCGGATCCGGCGCCTCCTGGCCGAGGCCGGACTGGCCCGGTCGGCGCTGGTCGTGAGCGAGCTGGGCAGTGCCGAGGAGCAGGTCCGCCCACTCGATCTGGTGACGGAGGAACGCCTGCCCTATTTCGCCCTGATCCTGGCCCGCCGCCCGCGCGAGCTGCCATGACCGCGATCGTCGTCCTGGGTGAGCGCAGCCTGCCCTTGGCCCGCCGGATCGCGACGGCGCTGGCCGGTGCCGAGATCCATGGCCCGGCCGGGCTGGCGGTCGACACGAGCTTCACCAAGGCGACCGGACATCTGCTGGGCCTGTTCCGCCAGGGCCGGCCGATCGTCCTGTTGGGTGCCGCCGGCATCGCGATCCGGGCGGTAGCACCGGCGCTGGCCGACAAGACGGTGGAGCCGCCGCTCCTGGCGGTGGCCGAGGACGGCTCCAGCGTGGTGCCGCTCTTGGGCGGCCACCGCGGCGCCAACCGGCTGGCCCGGCAGCTCGCTGCTGCGCTCGGCGTCCAGCCCGCCATCACCACGGCGGGCGACCTGCGGCTGGGCCTGGCTCTGGACGAGCCGCCGGCCGGCTTCGCCTGCCCGGACCCGGCGTCGGCCAAGGCACTGACCGCCCATCTGCTGGAAGGCGGCAGTATCCGGCTGGACGACCCGGCAGGGCTGGCGCCGGCTGCGGGCCTGGCGGGTCTCGAGGTGGATCCGGCCAGCCGCTGGACGATCCGGCTGACCGAGCAGGCCGTCTCCGGGCACCCGCGGCAACTGGTCTGGCATCCGCGCCGCCTCGTGCTGGGAGTGGGCTGCGAACGGAACGCGCCGGCCGACCTGCTGGTCAACCATGTGGAGGCCTGCCTCGCCCGGGCCGGACTGGCGTCAGCCGCGATCGCCTGCGTCGCCTCGATCGACGTGAAGGCCGACGAGCCGGCGATCCACGCGCTGGCCGGGCACCTGGGCGTGCCGGCCAGGTTCTTCACACCAGCCGAACTCCGGGAGCAGACGGCGCGGCTGGCCAATCCTTCGGAGTTGGTGTTCCGCGAGGTCGGCTGCCATGGCGTGGCCGAGGGTGCGGCACTGGCCGGGGTCGGATCGGAAGGTCGGCTGCTCGTGGCAAAGCAGCCAGGCCCCCGGGTGACCTGTGCGGTCGGGCTGGCGCCACTGCCGGTCGATCCACGATCGGTCGGGCGCGCGCGCGGCCGGCTGGCCGTGCTGGGGGTGGGCCCTGGCCAGCCGGCCTGGCGGACCCGGGAGGTGGAAGCCCTGCTGGCCTCTGCCAGCGACGTAGTCGGCTACCGGCTCTATCTCGACCTGGTGGCCGACCGAATCGGCCATTGCCGGCGCCACGACTTCGATCTGGGCGAGGAGGAGGCGCGCTGCCGCCATGCGCTGGCACTGGCTGCGAAAGGGCAAGACGTCGCCCTGGTCTGCTCGGGCGATGCCGGCATCTTCGCCATGGCCTCGCCGCTGGTGGAACTCATGGAGCGGCCGGATGACCCGGCCTGGGCGCGGGTCGAGCTGGTGGTAGGCCCGGGAATCAGCGCCATGCAGGCGGCAGCCGCCATGCTGGGCGCGCCACTCGGCCATGATTTCTGCGCGATCTCGCTCTCCGACCTGCTTACACCGCGTGCCGAGATCGAGCGCCGCCTGCAGGCTGCCGCCCAGGGCGATTTCGTGATCGCCTTCTACAACCCGGTGAGCCGCAGGCGGCGCGACCTGCTCCCGCTCGCCCGGGCGATCCTGCTGGAGGCGCGCCCGGCCGATACCCCGGTAGCGATCGCGCGTAGCCTCGGGCGACCAGAGGAGGAAGTGACGGTGACCACGCTGGCGGCCCTCGACCCCGAGACGGTCGACATGCTCTCCCTGGTCCTGGTCGGCTCATCCAACAGCCGCGCCGTGACCCTGCCATCCGGCCGCACGCTGGTGCTCACGCCGCGCGGCTACCATCGGAAGTCCGCATGACCGTGCATTTCATCGGCGCTGGCCCTGGCGCCGCCGACCTCATCACCGTGCGCGGGCTGGAGCTGATCCGGCGCTGCCCGGTCTGCCTCTATGCGGGCTCGCTGGTGCCGCGCGCCGTCGTGGAGGCCGCACCCGCCGAGGCCGAGGTGGTGGACACCGCGCCCTTGCATCTCGACCAGATCATGGCGTTGATCGAGGCGGCGCACCGCCGGGGCCAGGACGTGGCCCGCGTCCATTCCGGCGATCCCTCGATCTATGGTGCCACGGCCGAGCAGATCCGCCGTCTCGTGGCGCTGGGCATCCCCTACACGATCACCCCGGGCGTGCCGGCTTTCGCTGCGGCGGCGGCCGAACTCGGCACGGAGCTGACCCTGCCGGACGTCGCCCAGTCGATCGTCCTGACCCGCACCACCGTGCGGGCCTCGGCGATGCCGGCGGGCGAGGAACTCGCGGCATTCGCCCAGACCGGCGCCACGCTGGCGATCCATCTCTCGATCAACAACCTGGCACGCGTGGTCCGCGAGCTCGTCCCGGTCATGGGCGAGGACATGCCGGTGGCGGTGGTCTACCGGGCGACCTGGCCGGACCAGCAGATCATCCAGGGCACGCTCGGCGACATCCGGGCCAAGGTGAAGGGGCTGGGCCTGACCCGCACCGCGCTGATCATGGTCGGCCGGGTGCTCGACCCGGGCCATTTCTCCGACAGTCGCCTCTACGCAGCTGACCATACCCACGTGCTCCGGCCCTAGCTTGCCGAGCGCTCCCGTTGACGCGGTGCATCCCCGGACGGAAGATGATGGTGAGGTCTCTCCGTCGTCGGG
>NZ_WUJP01000058.1 GCF_009806515.1 Geminicoccus flavidas
GCGGCCGGGCAGGCCGGCGTCCTACGGGAAGGTCGGGACATGGCCAGGATCACGGGCACGGCGGGCGATGATGTGCGGGCCGGGACGACCGGGCGGGACACCATGTTCGGCAGAGCCGGCAACGACACGCTGATCGGCGGGGCCGGCGCCGATGCGATCTTCGGCGAGGCCGGCGGTGACGTGCTCTGGGGCAAGGACGGCGCCGACCGCATCATCGGCGGCACGGGCGACGACCGGATCGAGGGTGGCAATGGCCGGGACCGCCTGAGCGGCGGGGCCGGAACGGACCGGATCGGCGGCGGGATGGGCGATGACACCATGCTCGGCGGCCTCGGCGACGACCTGATCCGGGGCGGGAGCGGCCATGACACCCTCTGGGGCCAGGACGGGCAGGACCTGATCGAGGGTGGCGGGGGCAGCGACCGCATCCACGGTGGCCGCGGCCGCGATCGCATCTCGGGCGGCGGTGCCGACGACTACCTGCTGGGCGGCGACTAGGACGACCGGTTGCTCGGCGGCGACGGCAACGACGTGATCGGCTTCGAGGTCGATCTGGCGGGCAGGATCGTCCGCTATGCCGGCGAAGAGGGCCAGGATTCGCTGTGGGGCAGCGATGGTGATGACTGGCTGCATGGCGGCGGCGGAGACGACCGGCTCGACGGCGGCGCTGGCAACGACCTCCTCCGCGGCAACGACGGCGCCGACATCATCATTGCCGGCAGTGGCAACGACACCCTGCATGGCGGCTATGGTGCCAACCGGCTGTCGGGTGGCGACGGCAATGACTGGCTGGGCGGCGAGGAGGACCGCGACACGATGGAGGGCGGCCCGGGCGACGACCGGTTCCTGTCGCTGGGCGGCGACGACGACCTCCATGGCTCCGCCGGCGACGACGAGTTCGACGGGGGCGGCGGGGACGACCGGATCGCCGGCGGGGACGGGGACGACTTCCTGTTCGGCAGCGAGGGCAACGACCTGCTCGACGGCGGTGCCGGGACCGATATTGCCCGGTTCGTCGACGTCATCGCCGCCTACCTGCTGGACCAGGGGCAGGACGGCAGCTGGCTGGTCACCTATGTCGGCACCGATTTCCACACCGAGGGGACCGATGTGGTGCGCAACGTCGAGCTCTTCCTGTTCGACGACCGGCAGGTGATCGTCGCCTGAGCAGGCACCCGCCGGTCCGCCCAGGTCACGAGCCCTGCTGGGCGAGCCAGGCGAGTGCGCCCGCGACGCCGCCGCAGCACGGACCCTCGGGCTGCGGCGGGCGGGCCAGCAGCACGACCGGGATGTCGCGCGCCCGTGCCGCCAGGATCTTGGCCTGCCCGGCGGCACCGCCCGCTGCCTTGCTCACCAGCACGTCCACGCCATAGCGCGCGAGCAGGACGCTCTCTGTCTCGAGCGTAAAGGGCGGGCGCGCCTGCACGTGCACCACGCCCAGCGGCAGGTCCGGGATCGGCTCGATGCTGCGCAGGACCAGGCGCATGCGCTGGTGGAGCTGGAGGAAGAGCTTGACCTCCTCCTGCCCGGTGGTGAGGAGCGCGGTCTTGCCGAAGTTCGGCAGGATGCGGACCGCCTCGGCCGCGTCGGCCACCTCCACCCAGCGGTCTTCCCCTGCGCGCTGCCAGGACGGGCGCAGAAGGCGCAGGCGCGGGATGCCGAGCGCAGCGCAGGCCTCGGCCGCGTGCCAGGGCATCTGCCGCGCGAACGGGTGGGTGGCGTCCACCACCGCTGCCGGACGCTCGGCCGCTAGCCAGGCGGTGAGGCCCGCGACCCCGCCAAAGCCGCCCTGGCGCAGCTCGCCCGCCACAGGCCTGGGTTCACTGGTGCGCCCGGCCAGTGAGGTCACGGTCCACCAGCTGGGTCGGTCGGCCAGGGCGGCGGCAAGGCCGGCCGCTTCCGCCGTGCCGCCCAGGATCAGGACCAGCCTGGCGCCCATCCGACCTCCCTGCCGGTCCGGTCATACACCAGCACCTCCACCGCGACCGCGTCGCCAGCCACCCCCTGCGCCACCGCGCGCGCCTGCTCGGCCACGTGCTGCGCCAGGGGAAAGCCCAGCGCATCGGCGGCCTGATGCAGCTCCAGGGCGGTGTTGGCGGTGGCGGCCAGCGCCACCAGCGGTGCCGGTGCCGCGACGGTCCGCAGGAGGTCCGCCAGTGCGTCGGGCCGCATCGGGTTGCGCGCGGAATGGAGATCCATCGCACCCTGCGCCAGCTTGGTGAGCTTGGCGAAGCCGCCGGCCAGGGTCAGCCGGGCGATCGGGTGGCGGCGCAGATACTTCAGCGTACCTCCGGCGAAGTCACCCATGTCGAGCAGCGCCAGGTCCGGCAGGGCATGGCGCCGCCGCACCGCGGCCTCCGAGGTCGAGCCGGTGCAGGCCGCCACGTGATCGAGTCCGGCGGCACGCGCCACGTCGATGCCGCGCTGGATCGAATGGATCCAGGCCGAGCAGGAATAGGGCACGACGATCCCGGTGGTACCCAGGATGGACAGCCCGCCCAGGATGCCGAGCCGCGGGTTCCAGGTCCTGGCGGCGATCTCGACACCGTTCGGGATCGACACCGTCACGGTCACATCGGCGGGCTGGCCCGTGGCCGCGGCCACCTCTTCCAGCGCGGTGCGGATCATCGCGCGCGGCCCGGGATTGATGGCGGGCTCGCCGGGGGGCAGGGGCAGGCCTGGTAGGGTCACCGTGCCCACGCCCGGGCCGGCGCGAAAGCGGATGCCGCTGCCGGGCTGGGCGAGTGCGACCGTGGCGCCCACCTCGCAGCCATGGGTCACGTCCGGGTCGTCGCCGGCATCCTTCACGATCGCGGCGAACGCCTGATCGGCGGCGAGTTCCGTGCGGGCGAGCGGCAACCTCGCACTGCCGCCGCGCGGCAGGGTGATCTCGACGGGATCGGGGAAGCCTGCGCCTGCCAGCGCCTGGAACGCGGCCTTGGCGGCACCGGCGGCACAGGTCCCGGTGGTCCAGCCGCGCCGGAGCGCCGGGGACGGTGCAGACGCCGTCTCGTCACTCGGTTTCGTCGCCATGCCCGGCTATCCTGGTCCGGTCACTGGATGCACCGGGAGACTCCCATCAGCTCCGCCCCTACCCTTCTGGTCGCCGCGACCGCCTCGGGCTCAGGCAAGACCGCAATCACCGCCGCGATCCTGCGCGCGCTATGCCGGCGCGGCCAGACGGCGGGCGGTTTCAAGGTCGGCCCCGACTATATCGACCCGGCCTTTCACCGGGCAGCCTCCGGCCGGCCCTGCCCCAATGTCGATCCCTGGGCGATGCGAGTCGCCACCCAGACCGCCATCCTGGAGCAGGCGGGGCTGGCGGTCGACCTTTTGATCGGCGAAGGGGTGATGGGCCTGTTCGACGGGGCGGCGGACGGCACGGGTGCCACCGCCGATCTGGCCGCCACCCTCGCCATCCCGGTCGTGCTGGTGGTGAATGCGAGGGGCATGGGGGCCTCGGTTGCGGCGCTGATCGAGGGATTCTGCCACCATCGCGCCGACGTGGCGGTGGTGGGCGTGATCTTCAACCGGGTACGCACCGACACCCATGCCCGGCTGCTGCGCGAGGCCTGCGCCGGCCGGCTGGCCATCCCGATCCTGGGCTTCCTCCCGGACGACCCGGCCCTGACGCTGCCCGAGCGTCATCTGGGCCTGGTCCAGGCGCAGGAGCTGGCCGGGCTCGACCGCCAGCTCGATCAGGCGGCACGCCTGGTGGAGCGGCATCTCGACCTGCCGCGCCTGGTTCGCCTGGCACGCTTCCCTTCGGTCGCCGCCCTGCCGCATCGGACGGCACCGCTGAAGCCGCCCGGCCAGCGGATCGCACTGGCGGAGGATGCCGCGTTCGCCTTCGCCTACCCGTCGGTCCTGGCCGGCTGGCGAGCGCGCGGCGCAGAGCTCCTGCCCTTCTCACCGCTGGCCGACCAGCCGCCTGATCCGGACGCCGATGCGGTCTACCTGCCGGGCGGCTATCCGGAACTGCATGCCGCCACCCTGGCCGGCGCCGGCCGGTTCATGGCCGGCCTCCGTGCCACGGCCGCCAAGGGTGCCGCCGTCTATGGCGAGTGCGGCGGCTACATGGTGCTGGGCGAGGTGCTGGTCGACCGGGACGGGCAAGCCCAGCCCATGAGCGGCCTCCTGCCGGTGGTGACCAGCTTCGCCAAGCCCAGGCTGCATCTTGGCTACCGGCGCGTCACCGCCCGACACTCCTCGCCGCTGGGCCTGGCCAGGACTGGCTGGCGGGGTCACGAGTTCCACTACGCCAGCGAGCTGGAGGCGCGCGGCCCCCGGCTGTTCAGCCTGGCCGATGCTCGCGGCGAACCGCGCGCCGATGCCGGCTGCTTGCTGGGCCGGGTCTGCGGCAGCTTCGTCCATCTCGTCGACCGGGCCGACTAGCGGCCCTCCTCCCTGCCGGTCCGATCCGCCACGCCCGCCTCGGCAAAGCTCGCCATGCCGGTGTGGCAGGCGACGGCCGCGCGCACCACCTGGATCGCCAGTGCCGCGCCCGACGCCTCGCCCAGGCGCATCTCCAGGTCCAGCAGCGGCTGGAGCCCCAGCCGGCCAAGCAGGGCGCGATGGGCATGCTCCGCCGAGACATGGCCGGCCAGGCAATGGGCGATGGCGGCCGGGTCCAGGCGGAACAGCAGGGCCGCGGCCGTACCGGCGACGAAGCCGTCCAGCAGCACCGGGATCCGGCGCCGGCGCGCTTCGAGGATGCAGCCGGCCATGGCCGCCAGCTCGAACCCGCCCAATGCATGCAGCACAAGCTCCGGATCGCCCAGCACCTCCTGGTGCCGGGCGAGTCCCGCATCCACCACCGCTGCCTTGCGCCGGATACCTTCTGCGTCCAGGCCGGTGCCGGCACCGCACCATTCCCGGCCACCACCGCCGAGCAGTGCCGCGCATATTGCCGCGGCCGTCGCGGTGTTGCCGATGCCCATCTCGCCGATCGCCAGGAGATCCGCACCCTCCCCGACGGCGCGCCTGCCGGCCGCGACCGCGGCGACGCATTCCGCCGGATCCATCGCCGGACTCTTGGTCCAGTCGCGCGTCGACCAGTGCGGGAACGGGTCGTGCACCACCAGCCTGGCGCCGCAGCTGCGCGCCAGTTGGTTGATCGCGGCACCGCCCTTGCGGAAGTTGCGCACCATCTGGTCGGTGACCGCGGCCGGATAGGCGGAGACACCCTGGGCCGCCACACCATGACGGCCGGCAAAGACATGGACCTCGACCCGATCGAGCCGGGGCGGATGCCGGCCCTGCCAGGCGCACAGATGCGCCGTCACCTCCTCCAGCCGCCCGAGCGCGCCTGCGGGCTTGGTCAGCGTCGCCTCGCGCTGCCGTGCTGCCGCGAGGGCCGCGGAGTCGGGAGGCGGCAACGCCGTCGTGTCGAGGATCGGTTTGCTCATGGCGGCGTTTCCGAGGCTGGGGTACCGACCGGCAGGAGGACACCTCTCGCCCTCTGACCGGCCGGCACGGACACAAGACTTGCTCCATGACGTCAAGCTCGCCCTGCAGTTCCTGACCAGGCTGCCGATCCGGACCGGCGATCCTGCCGGCATGGCCGCCATCGCGCGCGCCGCCTGGGCGTTCCCGCTGGCGGGCCTGGTAGTGGCTACCGCCGCCGGCCTGACCTTCCTCCTGGCGGATCGGATCGGTCTGCCGCCAGTGCTCGCCGCGATCCTGGCCCTCGCCGCGTCCATGGTCCTGACCGGTGCGCTGCACGAGGACGGGCTGGCTGACGTGTTCGACGCGCTGGGCGGCCATGCCGGCCGGGCGCGCGCGCTCGAGATCATGCGCGACAGCCGGATCGGCACCTACGGCACGCTCGCCCTGCTGGTCACCCTTGCACTGCGTGCCGGCGCGCTGGCCACCCTCGCCACGCCCGGATGCGTCGCCCTGGCCCTTCTCGGCGCCGCCTGCCTGTCGCGGGCCGCCATGGCGGTCACGATGGCACTCCAGCACCCGGCCCGGCCCGATGGCCTGGGCGCTGCCGCCGGCCGAGTGACGCCGGCGAGGGCCACCCTCGCGATTGCCCTCGCGAGTCTCTGCTTGGTGGCCGCGGCCGGCCCGGCCCCGGCGCTGTCCACCCTCGCGGCTGCCGCCGGCATGCTGGCCATCGCCATGCACTGGACCCACCGGCGCCTCGGCGGCTTCACCGGCGACACGCTGGGCGCCACCCAGCAACTGGTCGAGACCACATGCCTGCTGGCAGCCGTAGCTGGCCAGCACATGGGCTGAGGCTGGCGGCGG
>NZ_WUJP01000059.1 GCF_009806515.1 Geminicoccus flavidas
TTCGGGGATCCTGCCTCGGACTCAATGGTGTTCCTCCCCACGGAGATCCCCGGATCGGCACGACGCCTCGCTCAGGGGAGGCAGTGGATGTTGCCGAGCCGGACAATGGTCGATGTCATGCATTGCGACCTCGGAGCGATCTGGTGGCCAATGTGCCCTCGTGCCGCGGTTCCAGGCTTCCGTTGGTAGCCCAGCGGCAGCGGCGACGAGGGTACTTCCGAACAGGACAGCCGGATGCACGACCATGCCTACAGGAAGCCGCGTCGCAAATCCGTCTCGACCAGTTGGTCGTGTCCAACAGGGCCCGGCGATACGGTCATGATGTCCCGTTCCCTCCTTGCGCTCAGCGCGGGAACGCGAGGATAGGCCTCTGGGAGTTCGACGAATGATCTCCGCTGCCATGCCTGCACTCCAGCGCTACGGCCCGGCTTGCACACCATGTGCACGCAGGGGTGAGAACGAACTTCAGGGGCTGGCGCGGCTGGGATGGAGGCGGCCGATGTACAAGGACCCGCCCTGCAAGCAGCCCGGCTCGCACCACTCCAGGTTGATCTTGCAGAGGACAGCTCTGAAGAGTTCGAGATTCCCCTGTTCCTCGCGAAGAGGCCTTTAGACGATGGTTCGTTCTTCAACGGAGACCGCGGTAGTAGGCTGCGGGAGGCGAGTGCGCATGCAACTTGAGACGTGACACCCTGGCAGCGGTCAGCCTCTTAGGCCGTACTTGGGGGTGTTCGTGAACAGCTGCAGCCACCCGGGCGGCTGAAGACTCGGGTCGGCCTCGGGTCACACGCGTTCATCTGCGAGGGCAAGGCTGGAGAGCCTGAAGGTTCAGGCGCAGCGATTGCTGCCTCACGATCAGCCTCAACGGGCCCCGGTCTGAGCAGGCTTCCTCTGCCACCGTCGACCGCTTCGAACCTCGGGAACAGACCGCCCCCTCGTGGCCGGCCGGCAGGAACGAAAGTAGTAGTGCCCGCGGCCTGATGGTGTCGCCACTTGCGGCGCTCCGGATATGGAAGCTCGATCGACGTCGAGAGACCTGGAGAGACGCCCCGATCACGGCGGGCGAAAGGGTCTGATCCGTTGGCCGACGCGCAAGTTGATGAGGGTTGGATTCAGGCGCCATGCAGCCATGATGATCATGGGCCGGGCGAGCCAGGACGCACCACACGGACGGGCAGCCCCTATCCAACCTACGCCCGCGCGGGCTCTTCACCACAATCTGCTGCCACTTGGCCTCCTGCTGTGCCACTTCGGTAGCGAGGGCAACGTTCCAAATCCCTCGTTCATTGCGGATCAGCTGGATGGCATCGGTCCACCCGCTTTGAGTGCTTTGCGGGATGGATGGCCAAGCCTGGTCATGGACCGCCGGCCAGCGGTCACCAGCCGCTTCCCATGACCAAGCCTAGCCTGTTCTCCCAAGCGTACCGCAGCTCGATGCAAGATGAGCACCCTCCTGCGTTCTTGGGCAGGCGCAGCCCACCAGCCTTCCAACACGGTCGCCGAGCAGAGGCGGCTCGCTGTGGGGTGCTGGACCGTGGTCTGGCAGCGCAGGGACCAGCAGCAGTTCCTGGCCCTGGGCGGCAACGGCCTGCCCGGCGCATCAGCCGGTGGCACGAGGCCGCCGGTCAATTCACCCCATGGTACCGCTTGTACCACTGGATGAACTTCGGCAGCCCCTCCTCCAGCGGGGTCTTGGGCTCGAACCCCAGGTCGCGCTGGCTGGCCTCGATGTCGGCATAGGTGGCGGGCACATCACCCGGCTGCATCGGTGCCAGGCGGATCTCCGCATGGCGCCCCAGTTCCTGCTCGATGATCCGGACGAAGGTCCTCAGGTCGTTCGGCCGGTGGTTGCCGAGATTGTACACCCTGGCCGGCACGCCCTGCGCGTCCGGTGTGGCCGGTCGGTCAAGGGCGGCCAGCACGCCCGCCACGATGTCGTCGATATAGGTGAAGTCGCGCTGCATCTCGCCATGGTTGAACAGCGTGATCGGCCGGCCCTTGGCGATCGCGTCCGCGAAGATATAGGCCGCCATGTCCGGCCGGCCCCATGGCCCGTACACGGTGAAGAAGCGCAGGCCGGTCTGCGGGATCCGGTAGAGATGGGCATAGGCATAGGAGAGCAGCTCGTCCGCCCGCTTGGTCGCGGCATAGAGCGAGACCGGCCGCTCCACCGGGTCGTCCACCGAGAACGGCGTCTTGTCGTTGCCGCCATAGACCGAGCTGCTCGACGCATAGACGAAGTTCTTCAGCTCCGGCAGGTCGTGGCGCGCCACCTCCAGCATGACCATGTGCCCCACCAGGTTGGCGCGGACATAGTCGAAGGGGGCGGTGAGCGAGTGCCGCACGCCTGCCTGCGCTGCCAGATGCACCACCCCCGTGATCTCGTTCCCGTGCTCCTTGGCGATCGCCCCGATCTGGTCCAGCTCGGCGATGTCGGCACGGATGAACCGGAAGCCTTCCCGCCCGGCAAGCTCGGCCAGCCGTGCCTCTTTCAGCGCCGGATCGTAGTAGGCGTTGACGATGTCCACGCCGATCACCGCCTCGCCCCGGTCCAGGAGAGCCCGGGCGACATGGAAGCCGATGAAGCCGGCGACACCGGTGACGAGAATGGTCATGGGCCGGAAATTCCGCGCAGGAAGGTCGCGGGGCCCACTATCGCGGGCCCAGCCTAACGATTGGTGAAGCTCGGCCGGATCAGCCGCCGGCGGGCGCGTCGGCAGCGACGTAGACGCGGACCATCTTGTCCGGGTTGGCCGGCGGCTCGCCCTTGGCGATCGCGTCGATCAGTTCCATGCCGTCCACCACCTTGCCGAACACGGTGTACTGCCCGTCCAGCCAGTCGGCCCGGTCGAAGCAGATGAAGAACTGGCTGTTCGCGCTGTTCGGGTTCTGCGAGCGCGCCATGCCGAGCGTACCGCGCTCGAACGGCGTGCGGGTGAACTCGGCCTTCAGGTTCGGCTTGTCCGAGCCGCCCATGCCCGTGCCGGTCGGATCGCCGGTCTGCGCCATGAAGCCCGGAATGACCCGGTGGAAGACGATGCCGTCGTAGAACCCGTCCCTGGCGAGCTCCTTGATCCGTGCGACATGGGCCGGTGCCAGGTCCGGGCGCAGCTCCACGGTCACCTTGCCGCTCGCCAGTTCGATGATGAGGGTATTGTCCAAGTCTCGGGCCTCCGCGCCGCTGATGGCCGGCTGCGTGGCCAGAATGGCCGCGCCGATGACGAGAGCTCTTCTGGTGGTCACGAACCGACCCCTTTACCCATATGGTCGCAAGTCCGGCCGGGCCCATCCCGACCGGCCCGGGTAGTCGCAGAAATCCGGCCGGCTGAGAACCCCGTTGCCGGGCCGGCGGCCATGTGTCTGGCGCCATCGGGTCCGAGCCGCCATGTTCGGCTGATCACAGACCAGGAAGGACGGTTCGGGCCGACATGACGAGCTTGGCGCTGGCGCCCTCGGGGCGCCGCGACGTCGAGGTGATCAGCCTCATCGGAGCGGGGCATTTCTTTGCCCATTTCTACATCCTGGCCCTGCCACCCCTGTTCCCGCTGATCACGGTGGGGCTGGGGATCAGCTATGCCGAGCTGGGCCTCGGCTTGGCCGTCCTGAACCTGGCGACCGGACTGGCGCAGGTGCCGATCGGCATGCTCGTCGACCGCTACGGCGCCTTCTGGCCGCTGCTGCTGGGCCAGGTCTGCTTCGCGCTCGGCATCGGGCTGGTGGCGTCGGCGCCGGGCTACGCCGCCTTCCTCTGCCTGATGGTGCTGGCCGGCCTGGGCAACGCGGTGTTCCATCCGGCCGACTATGCGATCCTGGCGGGCTCGGTGAGCAGAGGACGGCTGGGCCGCGGCTTTGCCGTGCACACCTTCGGCGGCTATCTGGGCTTCGCTGCCGCTCCGGCCGTTCTTCTGCCGCTGTCTGGCTGGCTCGGCTGGCAGCTCGCCCTCGGGCTGAGCGCCCTGGCCGGCCTGGCCTTCGCCTTGGTGCTGGTCGCCTTCAGGCATCATCTCGCGAGCGATCAGGCCACGGCACCGGGCACGGCACCCATGCACGGCGGCAGCACGCTGCACCTGTTCCTCGGCTGGCCGGTCGCGATGGCGTTCCTGTTCTTCGCCCTGATCTCCGCGGGCCAGGGCGGCTTCAGCAACTTCGGCACCGCCACACTGGAGCAGCTTCCGGGCCTCGGCTTCGCCCAGGCAGGTTTGCCCGTATTTCTCTATCTGGCGGCTTCGGCGGTAGGCGTGCTGCTGGGCGGGCAGATCGCCGACCGGACCAGCCGCCACGGCCTGGTGGTCGCGGTCTGCTTCGGCAGCATCACCCTGGTGGCGCTGCTCCTCGCCCTGCCCTCGCTCGGGCTCGTCCCCATCACGCTCCTGTTCGTGCTGGCTGGACTGTTCGGCGGCGCGGTCAGCCCGTCGCGCGACCTGATGGTCAAGCAGATCACGCCGGCCGGCGCATCCGGCCGCGTGTTCGGCTTCGTCACCATCGGCTTCAATGTCGGCACGCTCGCCTCGGCACCCCTGTTTGGTCATCTCCTGGACCTCGGCATGACCCGTGGCGTGTTCTGGCTGGTGGCCGCCATCTCGCTGGCGTCGATCGTCACGGTCCTTGGCAGCCGGGGTGCCGGCCGGGACGACCCGCGCCTGGCTCGCCCGACCGGCGGCTGATCCGGGAAGCAAGGACTTTCCGACCACCGCGTGAGCCATTGGTTGGCACCTGCCCCCTTCCGCGCCCGACCGGCAAAGTCTAGAGCCTGCGGCACGAGGAACGCAGCAAGGGGTAGGTCCACCATGGGCATCAGCCGGGTCGGCATCGTCGGTGCCGGGACGATGGGTGGCGGCATCGCGACGGCTACCGCACAGGCGGGCGTGGACGTCGTGCTGATCGATGCGCGGGCGGGCGTCGCCCAGGCGGCGGTCGACCAGGCGCGCGCGTTCTACGCCAAGGCAGTCGGTCGGGGGCGGCTCACCCAGGAGCAGGCGGATGAAGCTGGCCGCCGGCTGCAGATCACGTCGGGCCTGGACGGCCTGGCTGACTGCGACCTGGTGGTCGAGGCAGTGTTCGAGGACATGGCGCTCAAGACCGACGTGCTGGCCAAGATCGCTGCGGTGGTCCGTCCTGACGCGCTGATTGCCACGAATACGTCCTGCCTGCGGGTGTCGGAGCTGGCGCAGGCGGTGCCAATGTCGGGGCGCTTCCTGGGCCTGCACTATTTCAGCCCGGCCCAGGTCAACCCGATCGTCGAGGTGGTCCGCGGCGATGCCACCACCGACGCCACCGTCCAGGCCGGTCTGGCCTTTACCCGCGGGACCGGCAAGGAGCCGCTCGTCTGCAAGGACCAGTGGGGCTTCTGCATCAACCGGTTCTTCTGTCCCTACACCAACGAGGCGGCGCGCCTGGTCGACGAGGGCCTGGCAGCACCCGGCGAGATCGACCTCGCCGCCAAAGAGGCGCTGGGCGCTGCGGCCGGCCCATTCATGGTGATGAACTTGGTCAAGCCGCGCATCGCCCTCCATGCGATCCGCAACCTCGCGCCGCTCGGCGCCTTCTACGTACCCGCGCGCTCGATGGCCGTGACGGGCGACGCGGAGGCTTCCTGGACCATCGATCCCCCGGGTGACATCGACCCCGAGCGCATGGCGGTGCTGTGCGACCGGTTGCGCGGCGCCACCTTCCTGCCGGTCCTCCAGGAACTGGACGAGGGGGTGGCCGGGCCGGACGAGGTCGATCATGGTGCTCGGGCCGCGCTCAAGTTCGCAAAGCCGCCCTGCGCGCTGATGGACGAGCTGGGCCGCGCCGAGGTCGAACGTCTGCTCCAGCCCTTGTGCCAGCAGTATGGCGTGCCAGTGCCGCGTGCGCTGGATCGGGTCGGTAGCCTCACTCGCAACTGAGCGGCTACCGGCACAGGCCGCAATACCGCATCCAGCCGGCGCGCCGATGTGTGGTGCGCCGGCTGGCACTGTCTGCACGAGACGCTGCTGCTGGTGGCACTTTCAGGCGCACTTGGCGAGGCTCGGCTCCTTGAGCACATAGCCCCTGCCCCAGACCGTCTCGATATAGTGATCGCCCCCGGTCACCGCGGCGATCTTCTTGCGTAGCTTGCAGATGAACACGTCGATGATCTTGAGCTCCGGCTCATCGATCCCGCCATACAGATGGTCCAGGAACATCTCCTTGGTGAGCGTGGTGCCCTTGCGCAGGGAGAGCAGTTCCAGGATGCTGTATTCCTTGGCGGTGACGTGCAGGCGCGTGCCGTCGATCTCGATCAGCCGCGTGTCGAGGTTCACCACCATCCGTCCGGTCACGATCGTCGATTCGGCGTGGCCTTTGGCGCGCCGCACCACCGCCTGAATCCGGGCGATCAGCTCGGCCCGCGCGAACGGCTTGGTGATATAGTCATCCGCGCCGGTGGCGAGGCCGCGCACCTTGTCGTCGATGTCCTGCTTGCCGGACAGGATCAGGATCGGGGTC
>NZ_WUJP01000006.1 GCF_009806515.1 Geminicoccus flavidas
GACGGTCAGGTCGGGCGGGCCGGCCGGGTCAGCCGTCCAGGGATCCAGGACGGCTGCAGTCGCCAGACGCTGCATCGCTTCCTGCGGGGGCAGGTCGAACCACTCGCTCACGTCGCCGGCGCGACGGTGTGCTGCCAGCAGGGCATGGGCGGCACGCTCGGCCTGCTGAACGGCGCCCTTCCTCCGAGGCGGAAGAGGCCGGCGGCCTCGATGCCGCGCGGCGTGTGGCAGCGCGCCTGCTTGTAGCGCGACGGCAAGTTCTCGTCCTTGCCGATCTTGCAGGCGGCGGGGAGGCCAGGGTCGGAGAAGACGTAGATGACGTGGGACATGACCCATTCGGAGGCAGATGCAGCACGGCCTCCGCAGGGTCGCCGGCTGGCCGTGCCCGGGTCGAAGACCCGGGCGGTTCAGCTCATCAGGCGCCGCTTCAGCAGTTCCACATCGTCGGCGAGCTGCCGGTCCTCGGCAATCAGCTTCTCGATCTGGCGCACCGCATGCATCACCGTGGTATGGTCACGGTTGCCGAACTTCTTGCCTATCTCCGGCAAGGAGCGGGGCGTGAGCTGCTTGCACAGATACATCGCCGTCTGCCGGGGCCTGGCGATGGCACGCGAGCGGCGAGGGCCGGTCAGGTCGGCCATCTTCATCTGGTAGTGCTCGGCGCAGGCCTTCTGGATCTCTTCGATCGTGACGCGCCGGTCGTTGGCGCGCAGCAGGTCGTGGAGGATTTCCTGGGCCATCTCCACCGAGACCGCCCGGTTGGTCAGGCTGGCTTGGTGGACCATGCGGTTGAGCGCGCCCTCGAGCTCGCGGACGTTGGAAGTGATCCTCGCTGCCAGGAACTCCAGCACGCGCTGCGGCACGTCCGAACGCAACTGCTCGGCCTTGGCCTGCAGGATGCCCAGACGCAGCTCGTAAGTCGTGGGATGGATGTCGGCCACCAGCCCCCAGCCCAAGCGCGAGCGGATCCGCTCCTCCAGCCCGGACAGGTCGGACGGACTGCGGTCGGCCGAGATCACGATCTGCTTGCCGCGGTCCACCAGCGTGTTGAAGGTGTGAAAGAACTCTTCCTGAGTACTGTCCTTGCCGGAGATGAACTGGACGTCGTCGACCATCAGCAAGTCGACTGAACGGAACATCTCCTTGAACGCGATCGTCTCCTTGATCCGCAGCGCACGTACGAACTGGTACATGAACTTCTCGGCAGTCATGAACACGATCTTCTTGGTCGGGTCGATCTGGAGGACCCGGTGGCCGATCGCGTGCATGAGGTGGGTCTTGCCGAGGCCGACCCCGCCATAAAGGAACAACGGATTGAACATGGGCTTGGGCGAGGTCGCGACCCGCTCGGCGGCGGCCACCGCAAACTCGTTGGGCTTGCCTACCACGAAATTCTCGAAGGTCAGGCGCGGGTCGAGCTGGACGGAGAGTTCGTCCGGCGAATCGTTGACCGGGCGCGGCTGCGGCTCCACCACGCGCAAAGGCGGCTGCTCGCGGTTGACGATGGTGCCGGGCGAGCCCTTGCCCTGCGCCACCACCAGGCTGATCGAGCGGACCTGGCCGTTCACCCCGTTCCAGAGCGTGCGGATGCGGTCGGCATAGTGCGCCGCCACCCAGTCGCGCATGAACTGGGTCGGCACGGAGACCAGGCCCCGGTCACCTTCGATGCCGAGGGCCAGGAGCGGCTTCAGCCAGGTGCTGAAGGCCGTATCCCCCACCTCCGCCCGAAGGAGGCCACGCACCTGCGTCCACTGTGCCTCCAGATCGCTCGACTGCGGCACGATCATCCGTACCCCGACCCGGCTGTCGCGTTGTCACCATGGTCCCGCCGGCTGGGCAAGAACACCCACAGGCCGGACCGTGCTCGATTCGTATACTCGCCACAAAACGACAACATGACCTCCTTGCTCCGGGAGATCCAGCTGCCGAAAGCCGGTAGACTGCAGCCTGATGAGGGCCGGAACCGAGATGGCTTCGACTTTGGCGATAGAACAGCCTGCCCAGGGGCAGTTGAGTTACTATGCCACGGCCGAACAGTCCTTGGTTCGCGATCCTAAATACTCGACTGCAATCAAGCGCCTACGTGTGGCGGCCGAACGTCAGGTGATAGTAATGCCGGGCCTGGGGGGAGGCAAGCGCCCGTTCTGCCACAATCGAAAATTCTCTCCATGGTTGAAAAATCATGAACAACTAATATGAGAGAATCACGATACAACAAAACAGGCGACGAGGACTCGCGTCCTCGTCGCCTGTTTTGACAAACTGCTGGAAACTCTCAGGCAGCGACGCTGGAGAGCTTCTTCACCATCTGGGCCAAGCGCGAGATGCGGCGGGACGCCGTGTTCTTGTGCAGAACGCCCTTCGTGACCCCGCGAGCGATCTGCGGCTCCGCCTGCCGGAAGGCGACGGCGGCGGCTTCCGCATCGCCCTTGGCGACCGCGGCTTCCACCTTCTTGATGAAGGTCTTGATCTGGCTGGTGCGAGCCCGGTTGCGTGCAGTCCGTGCTTCGGTCTGCCGCACCCGCTTCTTCGCCGAAAGGGTATGCGCCACGATGCGATTGCCCAATGTTCTGAAAGTGAGAGGGGCTCTTATCCCCAGGCCACGTCTACGTCAACCCGGGCGTGTTCACAAGGAGCCCCGCATGTGCCGTTCAGCGGTGCCGGAATTCGGCCGAGCGCTTCTCCACGAACGCGTTCATGCCCTCAGTCCGGTCCTCGGTGGCGAAGCTCGCATAGAAGGCGCGCCGCTCGTAGCGCAGCCCCTCCGCGAGCGTGGTCTCGAAAGCCGCATTGACCGCGTCCTTGGCCATGCGCACCGCGATCCGGCTCTTGGTGGCAATCGCCTGGCCGATCTTGAGGGCCTCCTCGACCAGTTCGCTCGCCGGTACCACCCGGGTGACCAGGCCGGACCGCTCGGCCTCGACCGCGTCCATCATCCGGCCGGTCAGCACCATGTCCATGGCCTTGGCCTTGCCCACCGCGCGCACCAGGCGCTGGGTGCCGCCGGCACCAGGCAGGGTACCGAGATTGATCTCCGGCTGGCCGAAGCGCGCATTGTCGGCGGCGATGATGATGTCGCACATCATCGCCAGCTCGCAGCCGCCGCCCAGGGCATAGCCAGCCACCGCCGCGATCAGCGGCTTGCGCTTGTCCGCGATGCGCGCCCAGGCGGCGATGAAGTCGCTCTCATAGGCGTCGGCGAAGCTCATCTGCGCCATCTGCTTGACGTCCGCACCGGCGGCGAACGCCTTCTCCGAGCCGGTGATCACCGTGGCGGCAATCTCGGGGTCGGCATCGAACCCGTCCAGGGCCAGGTTCAGCTCGGCGACCAGCTCGTCGTTCAGGGCGTTCAGGGCCTTGGGCCGGTTCAGGGTGATCAGGCCCACCCCATCGCGCCGGTCGACCAGGATATTCGTGTACGCCAAGGGGTCACTCCTCCCCAAAACCGGAAGGCCCGGCCACGAAACGGAATGGATGATACTGGTAGAGCCAGGTCTCGGTGAGCGCGTTGTCGCCCAGGCGCAGATAGAGGCGCAGATCGACCGGCTCCTCGCCGTCCACCAGGAGCTCAAACATCGCCCGCCAGCGCCTGGTCCCGACGATCTGGAAGGCGAAGGCGCGGGTGATCTCGCCCCGCGAGGTGGCCACCACCGCCTGGACATCCTCGCCCTTGCGCAGGGGCTCCAGCGACGGCCCCTCGAAGTCGACGGCGAACAGCTTGAGGTCGCGGTCCTCCGCCGCCCCGGGCACGCCGCCCCGGCCGATCCGGGTCGCCACGCAGCGCGCGACGGTCAGTTCCTGTGGGATGCCGTCCTGCCAGTAGAGCCGCCAGCCGAGGTCGAAGCGCATGCCCGCCTCGGTCTTGACCTCCGGCACCCAGTAGGCCGCGATGTTGTCGTGGATCTCGACGTTGGTCGGGATCTCGACCAGTTGCACCGTCCCCTTGCCCCAGGGCTGCAGCGGCTCGACCCACAAGGAGGGCCGTCGCTCGTAGAACAGGGAATCGTCCTCGTAGGACGCGAATTCCCGGTCGCGCTGCAGCAGGCCGAAGCCCTTGGGGTCGGTGTCGGAGAAGGACGAGACCATCATGGTCTGCGGGTTGTTCAAGGGCCGCCACAGACGCTCACCGGAACCGGTCCAGATCGCCAGCCCGTCGCTGTCGTGGATCTCGGGGCGCCAGTCCGTGGCGGCGTGGCGGTTGGTCTCGGAGAACCAGTACATGCTGGTGAGCGGAGCGATGCCAAGGCGCTGCACGCCGTGGCGCATGAACAGCTTGGCCTCGACATCCATCGTCACGGCGCCCGGCCGGCGCACCAGGAACCGATAGGCGCCGGCCACCGCCGGGCCGTCCAGGAAGGCGCAGATGACGAGATCGTCATTGTCCGGTGCGGCCCGCTCGATCCAGAACTCGCGGAACGCCGGAAATTCCTCAGGCGTGGGCAGTCCGATGTCGATCGCCACGCCGCGCGCGGAGATCCCGTACTGGTCCTGCTCACCAGAGGCCCGGAAATAGGAAGCACCCAGGAAGGACAGCCAGTCGCCGCCACCCTGCTTGTTCATCACCCGGAACCCGGCGAAGCCGAGATCCTCGGGCAGGCCGGTGACGAAGGAGGCCTTCTCGCCGAACTCGAACAGCCAGGGCTCGTAGAGGATCTCGCGCGCCTGACCATTCTCGACCAGGTTGATGTGGACCGGCCGCTTGAACCAGCGGCCAGGGTGGTGGAAGCGGATCGGCCAGGGGCCGCTGCCATCCGCCCAGAGCGCCTGGTCCGGGCGAAAGCGGATGTCGGCGAACACCTCGGGGTCGATCCGGTCCAGGATGTCGTCGAACCGGATGATCGGGGACGCATAAGGCTCCTTGGCCGCCGCCTCCGCCTGCGCCACCAGCTGCTCGAACGAGAAGGGCCTGGGCTCGGAGAAGCGCAGTCCGGTCTGAGGCGGGGGTGGTGCCGCCGCCTCTTCCTGCGCGACCGCTTCCCGCAATGCGGTCAGTCCGGTCAGCCCGAGCAGCGAAAGGGCCGAAAGACCGAGCGAGACCGAGCGCCGAGTGGCGTCCATGCATTCCTCAAAATGATGTTGGGATTTCCCAACCTGTCCAACGGCTGTTGTCGCGCCGGGTGCCGAAGCTCGTCATGGTTCATAATCCCCCGCCTTCGGCGGTGCAACCGGAGGGGCGGGCGGGGCCAGCCGCGCCGCCAGCAAGGCGCGGGCCGCCGCGGAGGCCGGACGGAGCAGCACCTGGCCGACTGGCCCTTCTTCCACGATCCGCCCCTCGGCCATGACCAGCACCCGGCTGCACAGGCGCCGCACGATGTCGAGGTCGTGGCTGACCAGGAGATAGGCCAGGCCGTGCCGCGCCCGAAGCGCTGCCAGCAGCTCGAGCACCTGCTCCTGCAGGGGCCGGTCGAGTGCCGAGAGCGGCTCGTCCAGGACCACGAGGCGAGGGTGCGCCACCAGGGCCCGGGCGATCGCGATCCGCTGGCGCTGCCCGCCCGAGAAAGTGTGGGGATGGCGGCGGACCGCTTCCGCCGGCAGGCCGACCTCGGCCAGGGCCGCCAGCACCCGGCGGTGGCGCACGGCAGGGGCCAGGCGGAGCCCGTGCAGCGGCTCGGCCAGGATCCGCCCGACCCGCCAACGCGGGTCCAGGGAGTCGAACGGGTCCTGGAAGACGAGCTGCACCGGATGCCGGGGAACGGCCGGCTCGGCCGGATCCCGGCCGTCCAGGCGGACGAGGCCGGCATCCGGCCGCTCCAGCCCGGTCAGCAGCCGCACCAGGGTCGACTTGCCGCTGCCCGAGCCGCCGACCAGCCCGACCGCCTCGCCCGGGGCTACCGCAAGGTCGACGCGGTCCACCGCCTGCCGGATGGCACCGCCTGGCAGGCGGTAGCGCCGGCTCACGCCGCTGGCGGCCAGAAGAGCCGGCGGCTCAGGTCGCTCTCGAGGCTGCGGTGGGAGGACCGCGCCGCCCGTGGATGGGGCGGCGGCGGGCCCGGAGCGGATGATGCGGCCGGCCTCCATGACCAGCACGTGGCGGCACATCCGCGCGATCACGCCCTCGTCATGGCTGACCAGGAGCAGCGCCAAGCCGCGCCCGGCCACCAGCTCGTCCATGAGGTCCAGGATCTGGCGCTGGGTCACCAGGTCCAGGGCGGTGGTCGGCTCGTCGGCCAGCAGCAGGTCCGGCCCGGCGGCGAGTGCCGCCGCGATCAGCACGCGCTGGCGCTGCCCACCGGACAACTCGTGGGGAAAGGAATCCGGCGAGGCGCGCTCGGGCGGCAGGCCCACCGCGCGCAGCAGTGCCTCTGCCCGCGCCATCCGCTCGAGGGGCGTACCCAGCCCATGGATCGCCAACGGCTCGGCTACCTGGCGGCCGATTCGGCGCGCCGGGTCCAGCGCGGTGAGCGGCTCCTGGAACACCATGGCGATGCGCCGCCCGCGCAGCCGGGCCAGCTCCGCCTCGGGCAGGTCCAGGATCTCTCTTCCGTCCAGGCGGACCGAGCCCTCCACCGTCAGCCCGTCCGGGAGCAGGCCGGCGATCGCCAGCGCGGTGAGCGACTTGCCCGAGCCCGACGGCCCGACGATGCCCAGGCGCTCGCCGTGTGCGATCCGGAAGCTCACCTCCCGGACCAGAGGTGGGTCGCCCGGACTGCGGATGGTCAGGTGCTCGACTTCCAGCAGCCCCGTCATGGCTGTCGGCTCAGCCGGGGGTCGAGCCGGTCGCGCAGCCCGTCCCCTAAGAGGTTCAGGCCCAGCACGGCCAGGGCGATGGCGAGGCCCGGCAGGATCGCCAGGCGCGGCGAAACGGCCAAAAAGCTCTGCGCATCCGCCAGCATCCGGCCGAGCGTCGGTGCCGGCGGCGGCACGGACAGGCCGAGATAGCCCAGCCCCGCCTCGGTCAGGATCGCGAGCGCCAGCTGCAGGGTCACCTGGACCAGCAGCTGGTCCATGATGTTGGGCAGGACGTGCTCCAGCGTGATCCGGGTCCTGGACTTGCCCGACAGGCGGGCGGCCTGGACGAAGGCGCGCGGCCAGATGCGCACCGCGGCGGAGCGGGTGACGCGGGCGAGAACCGGCAGGTTGAACAGGCCGATCGCCAGGATCGCCACGCCCATCGAGGGTCCCAGTGCGGCGGCCAGCATGATCGCGGTCAGCACCGCGGGAAAGGCGAACAGGAGGTCGCTGCCGCGCATCAGGAGATCGTCGAGCCAGCCGCCCCGCGCCGCGGCCAGGGCGCCGAGCGGCACTCCGATCCCGACGCTGAGCGCCACCGCGCCCAGTGCAATGCCGAACGAGTTGCGCGTGCCCGCCATCAGCATGGACAGGACGTCCCGGCCGAACGGGTCGGTACCCAGGGGATGAGCCGGGCTCCAGCCCTGGAGGCGGGCCTTGATGTCGATCGCGGCCGGTGGATAGGGCGTCCAGACGAGCGACAGGGCCGCCGGCAGCAGGATCGCCAGGGTGATCGCGACGCCCAGCCACAGGCTCCAGTTCCGGTCCGGGCGCTCAGCCACGCTGGCGGAGCCTCGGGTCCAGCCGCAGCAGCAGCAGGTCGACCGCGAGGTTGACCGCCACCACGGCGGTGACCAGCAGCATCACCAAGCAGGCCAGGGTGGGCAGGTCGCGGCCGCCCACCGACTGGACCACGAGGCGGCCCAGGCCCGGCAGGTAGAAGACGTTCTCGACGATCACAGCACCGGCCAGCAGGAAGGAGAACTGCAGGCCCAGCACGGTGACGATCGGCGGCAGGGCGTTGGGCAGAGCGTGGCGGCGCAGCGCTTCGGTGCGGGTCAGGCCGAATGAGCGGGCGGTGCGCACGAAGTCCAGCCGCATGATCTCGACGATGGCGGTCCGGGTCACGCGGGCGAGCACCGCCGCCTGGGGCAGGCCCAAGGCGATGGCCGGCAGGATTAGGGCCGCGGTGCCGGAAAGGATTCCGGCATCCCAGCCCGGGAAGCCGCCCGCCGGCAGCCAGCGCAGCCCGATCGCGAACAGGAGGACCAGCAGGATGCCAATCCAGAAGGCCGGCACCGACAGACCGACCAGGGCCACCGCCATAGTGGCGAGGTCGCCGGTACGGCGGTGCCGGGTGGCGGCGAACAGCCCGGCCGGGATGCCCAGGCCGACCGCGACCAGCAAGGCGAGAAGTGCCAGGGGCAGGCTCACCGCGGCGCGCGTGGCCACCAGCTCGGCGACCGGCACGCCATAGGTGTGGCTGGTGCCGAGTTCGCCCCTGGCCAGCCCGCTCAGCCATTGCCACCAGCGCAGCGGCTGGGGCTGGTCCAGCCCCATCTGCCGGCGCAGGGCCGCCAGCGTGTCCGGCCTGGCCTCGGTGCCGAGCATCACCGCAGCCGGGTCGCCCGGCAGGACGTTGAGCGCCAGGAACACCAGGACCGAGGCGAGGACGAGGGTCAGGAGGGCTGCGGCGATGCGCAGGACGCTGCGCGGGATCCCGCCCGGCCTCACCCCGCCTGGCCTCACTCCGCCCAGCGCACGCCGGTCAGGTCGGTCGCCTGGATCGGGGCGTTCGCCCACATCCCCTCCAGCTTGGCGTTCCATACGCCCTGCTTGGGCAATTCGAACAGGAACGCGTTCACTGCGTCGGCCGCCAGCATCTCCTGCGCCTGGCCGTAGAGCCTGTTGCGTTCCGCCTCGTCGGCCGTAACCTCGATCCTGGCCA
>NZ_WUJP01000060.1 GCF_009806515.1 Geminicoccus flavidas
TGGATCCTAGCGGCACGCAGTCGCCGCACCACCTCTTGGCCGTCCATATCGGGCAGACGCAGGTCGAGCACGATGATGTCGAAGTCGTAGAGCTTGGCCAGCTCGATCCCGTCTTCGCCGCGCTCGGCCGGTTCGATCACGATGTTCTCGCACTTGAGCGCGCTCTCCACGAGCTTGGCGGAAACCGGATCGTCCTCGATCACCAGCGCACGCATCGACTTCTCCACTGTTCTGAGCCCGCGACACCGTCTCGACGCCAGAGTAGCGTTGCTTTCTTAAACATTTGTTGATGGAAGCTCGCTTATCATCCGCTTCGTCAGGAGCCGCCGAGTGGGCCGCCCTGACACCACCAGATGAACCATGCAACCGCGGGTAGGGACAATCAGAAATTGAGCAGCGTTAAGAAATACAATCATATTGAGTATGCTGCCATAAATCTTAACAGGATTGTCGCAAGCCATGCCGGTCATGTCGAAAGTCTGCTGACACGTCTGGCGGAGCGTAGGAAGCCGATACTCGGTGGACGAGTGCGACGCTGTTGGTCGGGCAGCCTGTTGGTCGAGGGCCTGAACGACCGGGTCGGCATTGGCGACGTGTGCCGGATCGAGCAGCGCGCCCGCCCGGCCGGCATGTTCGTTCCCGAGGACACCATCCTCGCCGAGGTGGTGGGATTCGGTGTCGACGGTGTCCAGATGATCGCATTCGAGGAGGTGAACGGCGTCCGCTATGGCGCGAGGGTCCGCCCCGACCAGGCGCTGGGGCTGGTCCATCCAGCCAGGAGCTGGCTCGGCCGGGTGGTCGATCCGATGGGCATGCCGCTCGACGGCGGGGGCCCGCTGGAGCAGGGGCCGGTGGCCTATCCGCTCCAGGCACGCGCCGAGGCTGCCCTGGCGCGCCGGCCGATCGGGCGCCGGCTGGACCTCGGTGTGCGGGCGATGAACCTGTTCACTCCGTGCTGCGAGGGCCAGCGGCTCGGAATCTTCGCGGGCTCGGGCGTGGGCAAGTCGACTCTCCTGTCGATGATCGCCCGTCACAGCGACGCCGATGCGCTCGTGATCGGCCTGATCGGCGAGCGCGGCCGCGAGGTAGGCGAATTCCTGGAGCACACGCTCGGCGCCGAGGGCCGCCGGCGGAGCGTGCTGATCGCGGCCACCTCCGATCTCCCGGCGATGCTGCGCCGGCGCGCCGCCTACCTGACGATGGCGGTTGCCGAGGCACTGCGCGACCAGGGCCTGAACGTGCTCTGCCTGATCGACAGCGTCACCCGGTTCGCCATGGCGCTGCGCGAGATCTATCTAGCCGCCGGCGAGGGCCCGGCCACGCGCGGCTATCCGCCCTCGGTCTTCGCGGAGCTGCCGCGCCTGCTGGAGCGGGCGGGTCCGGGCAGCGGGGCCGGCAGCATCACCGGCCTGTTCAGCGTGCTGGTCGACGGTGACGACGATGACGAGCCGGTGAGCGACACGGTACGCGGCATCCTGGACGGCCACGTCATGCTCGCCAGGAACATTGCCGAGGCCGGGCGCTTCCCGGCGATCGACGTCCTGCGCTCCGTGTCGCGGACAGCACCCGGCTGCTATCGACCAGACGAGCGGGAATTGGTGGGCCAGGGTCGGGAGTTGATGCGGCGCTACGCGGACATGGCGGAGCTGATCCAGCTGGGTGCCTACCGGCAGGGCACCGATGCGGATATCGACGAGGCGATCCTGCGGCGCCCGGCACTGGAGGCGCTGCTGCGCCAGGAGGTCGACGAGCCCTGGTGGCCGGGGAATGAATTCACGACTCTGGCCCGGGCCCTGGGCCATGGCCTCCCGATCCCGGCGGCGGCATGAGCGGCCGTTCCATCCTCGAGGTGCTGGCTCGGCTGCGCCGCCAGGAACTCGACGCGACCCGGCAGGCGCTGACCCGGGCCGAACGGTCGATCGAGGCCAGCCATACGGAACGCCGCTCGGTCTGGCTGGCCGCAGACATGATGGCGCCCGAAGCTTCTGGTCACGCGCTGCATGCCCGTGGAACGCTGCTCGCAGCCGCCCGGGCTCGCTCGACCCAGCTCACCGGCGAAATCCTGAGCCTGGAGGCGCTGCGCGGCCGGCTCCTCGCAAAGGCCAGGCTCGATCTGGCCGACTGCCGGCAGATCGAGCTGGTCGCCGAGCGTCGCTCCCTGGCCGAGCGGCGTGCCCGACTGCTGCGCCAGCAGCACGCGGCGGATGAGCGGGCAATGCGCCAGGCTGCACCTTCCCACCCCGCAGCAGC
>NZ_WUJP01000061.1 GCF_009806515.1 Geminicoccus flavidas
CCTTTCGGGTCCGTAAGCCTCCTAATTGTACGGTCTCATGGTGCATTGTTCCGTGTCAGGGAGGATGCACTATGGTAGCAGGTCTTTACAGCTCAGCCCGCACGACGCCGTGTGTTCGAGCCGAGCTCCAAGCGTCGCAAGAAGTGACCCGTACCCTGGTCACCCGCTATGGCTGAACCCGAAGAATGTAGCCAAGTGGCGTCGACGTAGGTCCATTGTCGATGCTCCCATGGGACCGAGCCGGCCACGCAGCTCTGTCCTGACTAATGCCGAGGAGCCATCATCGTCGAGTTCCGGCGGCGCGCCCTCCTGCCACTCGACGACGTCCTGGGCTGCCTACGCGAGACCATCCCTCGGCTATCCCGCATCGCTCTACACCGCTGCCTGCAGCGGCACGGCATCTCCGCCGCCAAAGGACGAGGAGAAAATCTCCAAGCGCAGGCAGTTTGCCGAGACGAAGATCGGCTACGTCCATATCAACGTCTGCGAACTGCGCCCGGCCCAGGCAAGCTGTTCATGTTCCCGGCCATCAGCCGTCGGCAGCCAGCTGATTCGTCTCCTCAAAGGAACCGGTCCAGCAGGACCGGGAGGCGACCACGTGTCGAAGTTCGTTCACATCGCCTTTTGGACGCCAACACGAAGGCCAACGGCACCGTGTTCCTCCGCGAGGTCGTCGCCGCATTCCCCTACCGCCTGCACACCGTGCTCACTGACAACGGGATGGCCTTTGCCGACCTGCCCAAGAACCGCGGCCGCTATCCCGAGATCAAGGCCTTCTTCGGCGGGCATATCATCGACCGCACGTGCGACGCGCCGTGCAGCGGCTGTGCCGCTGCTCCCTCCGGGGGATCGCACAGCGATGGCAGCGAACATCGCCTCACGAAGCCCTGCCATCCCCTTCCGCAGGCTCCTGCCCGCGCTCGTTGGAGGAAGCGGATCGACGGCCTGCTGGCCATCGATGGATGAATGGTCAGGCTGAGCGGATGAACCGGGCGATAATTCGGATCAATGGCCTGCCGGCTATTGATGGCCCAACCTGGTCGAGTGCTGGTTCGCTCTGCTGACCCGGCGCCGGCTCGAGCGCGGCGTGTTCACCAGCACTCAGGCGTTGGAGGAGGCGATCCAACGCTACATCGAGCAAGCGAACCAAGATCCAAAACCATTCGTCTGGACCAAGAGCGCTGATACCATCCTCGCCAGCGTCGCTCGCTTCTGCCAACGAATCTCTAACTCACACCACTAGGTAGGGAACTCATTCAGCCCAGGCTGAAGCGATGGCGACGAGTGCGAGGGCAGCCAGATAGTTCCGGGCGAGGCGGTCGTTGCGGGTGGCGATGCGGCGCCAGTTCTTGAGCCGGCCGAACAGCCGCTCGATCAGTGCGGAACAAGAGCAGGCGTACAAACCGCCGGAACCACCAATACACGGTGACCAAGGGGGAAGTCCTTGGGCAGCATCCGCCAGCCACCGCCGCTGCGCGCCATGTAGCGGATCGCGTTCAGCACCTCGCGCAAGTCGGTCCTGGGTCCGCGCCCGCGCCTGGGGACTTGCGGCAGCAGCGACTCAATGCGCCGCCCCTCCTCGTCCGTCAGAACAGTAGGATGACGCTTGGTCTTGCGGGCAATCTATGCCATCCGGCCACGGCTTCCTCGGGTCCACATCCCGAGCTTCCACCACAGCCGTTCCAGCCCAGCAACCCATTCTCAAACGGGTTCTGAATGTCGATCCGGTCCAGCGAGTTCTGCAGCTCGTGATCTGCCGGCGGAGCGCTTTGCCGGAAGGCCGGATGGCAATGCCGATGCCACGACCATAGGGTACCCGGCTCAGAAGTGGCCGGGCGCCTTGCCGAACAGGCGGATCTTCACCATCTCCGCGTGGTGGGGCAGGCGTGGCCAGGCGAGCGCGCCGATGTCCACGCTGGCGCGGATCGAGTTCCAGTTGACGATCCACCAGCGCAGCAGGGCTAGGCGGCAGGCGGTGCGCTCCGCGGGCGCCAGGCGCTCCTTCGCGACCAGATCGACATATTCGCGGTAGAGGCGCCAGGTCGGCAGGCTGCGGGCCTTGGCCTTGGCCGCGTCGTGCCAGGCGGCGCGGCCCTTGGCGTCCTGCTTGGCGCGGGTGTAGCGCTGGTCGTGCTCGCGCATCTCCACCAGCGGCTCCTTCACCTGCAAGAGCCGGCCACGCAGGGCCATCTGGGCGAGGAATGCCCGGTCCGCGCCGTGGAAGGGGCCGTGCAGCATCGAATCGACCAGCGTGGCGCGGCGGCACAGGCCGAAGAAGTCGACGCAGGAATGCGACATCAGGATCATGGTGGCGAAGCGGTGTGAGGGGCGCGGGTGGTCGGCGCCGCTGAGTCCGCTGTCATAGAAGGCGATGTGCTTGCCCTGGCCGTTGATGTAGTCGACCACCGTGTTGCACAGCACCGCATCGGGCGCCTGGTCGAGGGTCGCCACCGTCGCAGCGAGGTAGCCGGGCTTGATCCGGTCGTCGTGGGCCAGCCACTTGAAGTAGGTGCCGCGGCTCTTCGCGAACGCCAGGTTGTAGTTGGCGCCGGCACCGAGGTTGCGCTCGTTGCGGTAATAGCGGATGCGCCGGTCCGTGGCCGCCAGGTCCTGGCAGATCATGCTGGTCCGGTCGGTGGACGCGTTGTCGGAGACGACGATCTCGAAGTCGCCCATGGTCTGGGCGAGCACCGAGCCCAGCGCCTGCTCCACATAGTTCTCGCCATTGAACACAGGGACGCCGATGCTCACCAGGGGCTGGCCGGTGCTTGGGATCGTCATTCTACAACACCTGTCGTGAAATGCGTTCGCCGACCGCGCCCTGCCGGAGCCGTCGGCCGGTTGCTCGGGGCTTGCTCAATCCGGACGGTCACTAGTTGCCGAACCAAATGAGCACAGTGCACGCAAGATGCTCCATCCTCGGCGAAAAATCGCGGCGGCCGCTGCCTGGGAATCGGCTGGGACCGCACCGCGGATCATCCCGCTTCCGCCGGAGCCGTTCAACGGGAATGACGAGGCGTAGCGCGCATTGAGGTCTGCGGCAGGAGCCGTTCATGCAACCGATGCATGAGAGTTTTTCGGCAATTGCTTGTTGTGGCTGGTGAATTATCCGATGCCCGCCTGCGGCGACATGTCAAGGCAGCTCGAGGCGTTGGTAGACGTCCAGCAGGCGCTGGGCGGCATGTCGCCAGGTGAAACGCTGCAGTGCCAGTTCCCGTCCGGCCAGGCCGAAAGCCATTGCTCTGGCCGGATCGTCGATCAGGTCGCGGATGGCCTCTGCCAGCGCCCGGGGATCGCCCGGCGCCACCAGCCGGCCGGTGCGGCCGGGCTGCACCAGGTCCAGCAGCCCCCCATGGCCAGCGGCCACCACCGGCAAGCCCTGCGCCATCGCTTCCGCCACCGGCAGGCCGAACCCTTCCCGGCATACCGATGGCTGCGCCAGCAGGTCGGCCGTGGCATAAGCTGCGGCCAAGCGGTCATGGGGCAGCGGCCCGACGAACCGGATCCGCGGGTGGAACTCCGGCGAAACCAGTGCCAGAAGACGGGCCTGCAACGTCTTGCCAGGGCGGATGAATTGCGCGGCCAGACCCTGGATGCCGCTGCCATAGAAGCGGCGCACCGCATCCGCCATCGCCGGCTCACGTTTAGCCATCAGCCGGGCGTGGCACAAGGGCAGGAGGCCCACCGGCCCCACCAGGTCCAAGGTGAGCTCGGGATATGCCGGCGCCAACTCGGCGAAGGCCTCGAGCAGGACGTGCG
>NZ_WUJP01000062.1 GCF_009806515.1 Geminicoccus flavidas
GCCCCTTCTCCGGCGAGATCCGTCCGACCATCAGCAGCCGTTGGATCGGGCCGGGCGCGCGGTCGGCCGGTGCCAGGGCCGGTGGATCGATGCCGTTGCCGATCGGCCAGATCCGCCCGGCCGCGTCTGGCACATGGGCGCGCAGCGCCTGAGCCAGCCAGTCCGAGCAGGTGACGATCGCGGCGAAGGGTGCCAGCCGCGCGGCTGTCTCGGCGGACGGCAGCCTGGTCAGCATGTCGTCGTGCAGATGGAGCACCAGCGGCACGCCCGGCAGGGCCTGGCGCAGCAGCGGCCCGGCCTGGGTCGAGGTCATCACATGGACGATGCTCGGAGCCAGGGTCGCCAGCCGTGCCGCCGCACCGCGGAAGTAGGTCCGGTAGTAGGCCCCGCGCATCAGGCGCGGCAGGGGCCGCGGATCG
>NZ_WUJP01000063.1 GCF_009806515.1 Geminicoccus flavidas
AGCAGTTCCAGCGCCTTCTCCACTTGGCGGTGGTCGGTGGGGACACGGTGGATCGCGAGCCTGCCGGGGGCCATCTCGCTTTCCGCCTGCCCGGGCAGGCGCGGTGCGATCGCGAACGGCTCGACCGCCGCGCCCAGCGCCTCGACGAGCTTGCCCAGCACGATCGCCACCGACCCTGATTGCGGGCCCGCGCCCTTCAGGCTATCTCGCGGTTGGCTGACGAACGCGACGCGGAGGGTCGTCATCGACCCGCCACCCCGGCCGCCCTACCGTTCCCGTCGGCAGACGGCAATTTCGGATGCAGCACTCTGCCCAGTCTCGACCGCCATCCGCCCACGGCGCCGTCCATCCAGCATTCGATGGGGCCGGCCGATCCCGGCCCGGGCGACGAGGTAGCCGCGGCTTGTGGCAGCGTAAACGCCGCTGCGGGTCACAGGCTGCGTATCGGCCTGATCCCGGCCGAGGATGTGGTGCCCCTGCAGCAGGCCCTGGCCCGGGCCTGTGCGGCACGGGCGGTGGAACTGGTCGTCCTGGCGGCGGATGGCGCCCCTGAGGGGGAACCGCTTGCAGCGGTGGTCGACCTGCGGCCGGACGCGCGGGACGAAGGCCCGCCCAGCCGGTTCGGCACCTGGCGCTTTTGCTGGGATGGACTGCGGAGCGTGACGCTGGCCGGCGTCGCGGCGTTGCAGGCCAGCCGTCGCGATGCAGGCGTTGCGCTGATGGCCGGCGACTCCGTGCTCGAGCGCTGCTGGATCAAGACGGTCAGCCACAGCCTGGCCAAGACCCAGGACCGGCTGTTCGCCGCGGCCGCCACCATGCCGCTCCGGATGGTGCTGCTGCTGGCAGCCGGGATCACTCCATCCCCGCCTGCGGAGCCGGCCGAGGCGCCAGGACGAGCGCGGGCCGCCCGGCTGACCAAGGCAGCGCACCGGCTGACCAAGGCAGCGCAGTTGCGCAACCTCGCTCGGAGGATCCTGCGCGAGGTCTGGGAGGAGCAGTGGCGGGTGGGCGTGCTGGACCAGACGCCCGAGCAGCTCGTGGCAGGGCCGGACGCCCGGCGGATCACTTGGCTGCCGGCGCGGCGGCAAGGCTATCATGCCGACCCGTTCGGCCAGGCGGGGGCGGCCGGCCGGGCGGAACTGCTCCTGGCCGAGGCCTATGACTTCCGCGAGCGCCTGGGCTACCTCGTGGCGATCGGCCGGGACGGCAGCGAGCGCACCGTGTTGCGCGAGCCGTTCCACCTGTCCTACCCGCAGCTCGTCGAGCATGACGGCCAGACCTGGCTGCTGCCGGAGGCGAAGGCGGCGGGCCTGGTCCGGCTGTATCGCGGCGACCCGTTCCCCGAGCGGTTCGTGCCAGGGCCGGTGCTGATCGAGGGGCTGGCCGCGGCCGACCCGACCCTGTTCCGTGACGGCCAGGGCTTCTGGCTGTTCACTGGCGACGGCGCCGCCCAGGACGAGACCAACCTCGTGCTCTACCACGCGCCGGCGCTGCTGGGGCCCTGGACCCCCCACCCGATGAACCCGATCAAGGTGGACCTGGGCTCCGCGCGGCCGGCCGGACCATTGTTCCGCGCCGGAGGCAGGCTGTGGCGTCCTGCCCAGGACTGCCGGACGACCTATGGTGGTGCCATCGTGCTCAACGAAGTGCTGACGCTGACACCCGAGCTGTATCTGGAGCGGCCGGGCCCGGTGCTGCGGCCGGATCCGGCCGGCCCCTGCCCGCACGGCCTGCACACTCTCACCCCGTTCGGCCCGGGCTTCCTGGTCGACGGCAAGCGCGAGTTTCGCTCGCTGCGGCGCTGGCTGACCGGCCTGAGGTCGCTGGCCGGTGGCTGATCGCTTGCCGCGGGGCACCGACATGGCGCAGGCCGCGCCGAAGGCCCCGCCGGATCATCGCAGCACGGTCCGCGCCCTGACCTTCAACATGGCCTCGATCGTCGTCGGCAAGGTGATCGCGGTGGTGATCGGCCTGGTCAGCATCGCGCTGATCACCCGGGCGCTGGGCCCGGAGGGCTATGGCGCGTACCGCACGATCCTGACCTTCGTCTCCTTCGTCAGCATCGCGTCGGACCTCGGCCTGCAGATCGTGGTGCTGCGCGAGCTGGGGCGGCCCGGCCGTGACCATGCCCGGCTGATGGGTGCGGCCATGCTCCTGCGCATGCTGCTCTCGGCAGCCGTGATGGCGGCAGGTGCGCTGGTCAGCTTGGTGATGCCCTACGATTCCACGATCGTGCAGGGCATCCTGGTGGCAGCGCCCTATTACGTCGTGTTCCAGGCTGCGATGATGCTGCAGTCCGTGTTCCAGCGCCACCTGCGCCAGGGCCAGCAGGCGATCTCGGAGACGATCGGCGGGCTGGTCATGCTGGGGCTGGTATGGCTGGCGGTGCAGGCCGATGCCGGGGTGGTGCCGATGGTGGGTGCTATGCTGGGCGGCGGCATCGTGCAACTGCTGGTCGCCTGGCCGCTGGCCCAGCGGCTGCAGCGCTTCCGCTTGAGGGTTGACCTGCCGATCTGGCGGGAGCTCCTGGCGACCGGCCTGCCGATTGCCGGCTCCAGGGTGATCCTCAGCACCATCCTGCGCGGCGACATCCTGCTCCTGTCGCTGCTCGCCACGGACGCCGCGGTCGGCCTCTA
>NZ_WUJP01000064.1 GCF_009806515.1 Geminicoccus flavidas
TGGCGTGCCCAGCAAGATGTTCGAGATCCTGATCACCCTGGCCGTGCTGTTCAACGGCATGCTGATGCCGATGCTGGTGACCGCCCTGGCCGAGAAGGACGTGGCGGCCGCACGCGCCACCGCCGGCCACGCGCTCACCGCGATGCTGATCTTCGGCGGCGGCGTGATCGCGGCGTTCGCGGCGTTCCCGGCCGAGGTGCTGACCGTGGTGGCCGGGCCGGACTTCGCGGTGGCGGCACCAGCGCTCACGGTCGTCGCCGTGGCGATCGCCGCCAATGCCGTGGCGCAGGTCTATCGGCACATGCTGACCGCGATGGACCTGCAGCGCCAGGCCTTCCTGACCGACTGCATCGGGCTGGGCGTGGCGCTGGTCAGCTATTTCACCCTGATCCCGCGCTTCTCCTACCTGGGTGCCGCGATCGGCACCGCGGTGACCGAGACAGCGCTCTGCCTCGGGCTGATGGTGGCGGTCGCGTGGAGCGGCGTGTGGCCGCCGATCCTGAGCGCGCTGCTCAAGACGGTGCTGGTGACGGCACTCAGCATTGCCGCCATGCTGGGCATGGCGCGGCTGGGCCTGCCCTGGCTGCTGGCGCTGGTGGCCGGCGGCCTCCTGTTCCTGGGCCTGACGGTGGTGATCCGCCTGGCACCGCCCGCCTATCTGGAGGCGATGCTCAAGCGCAAGAAGCGCCAGCCCGTCGCCTCATCCTGAGCGCAGTCGGGCCGTGAGGCCGTGACCCGCGGGCCAATCAGGCCCGGGGGCCGCGGCCCAGCATCTGGCGCTTGATCTGGCCGAACAGGCTGGCATTGCCGCTGCGGAAGCGGATCCCGCTCTCGGCAGCGATCCGGCGGCGCTCCTCGGCCTTGAAGGCGCGCCATGCCGCGATCTCGCGCAGGAGCTGGGCCGGGACCGGCGCATAGCCACCCTCGGCGGCCGGCAGCTTCTCGTAGCCCAGCCGCCGCATTGGCCCTGCCGCAATCAGCTCGATCAGGCGGATCTGCGCCGGCTTCAGCCGCTTCTTGTAGGCGTCGATCGAGGCGGTGTTGACCGGGCGGAACACTCCTTCCTTGTAGGGCTGGTCCTTGAACATCACGTCGCGCGAGCGGTGGAACTCCAGCATGCCCGGGTCGAACTCTTCGCCCACCACCGTGCAGACCTTGCGCACCCAGGGCTCCGGATCACGCACCAGGTCCTCGTAGCGCAGCTCCAGATAGTTGCCGGCATGAGCCTTGCCGCCGGTGGCGAACCGGTGCGCCGCCTCCACGTCGATCCGCCACTTCACCGCCGCGGTGATCACGTCCTTGGACGTGCGCGGCAACTCCACCCGCGACGCCACGTTCGCGCGCGGGTCGCGCACCAGGTGGATGATGCGCGCGTCCGGGAACATGGCCAGGATCTCGTCCAGGTGGCGCACGTTCCAGGGCGTCTTGTCGCCGATCCGGACCTTGCCGCGCAGCCGGGCATAGATCTGCATTAGCTTGAGGAAGAACAGGGGGTAGCTGGGGTCGGGATGGTCCAGCAGCTCCTGACGCACCGCCGCCAGGGTCTCGTCCAGCCCGTTCCAGTTGTGGAAGTGATCCATGCTCGGCAGGCGCTCGAACATCCGGTCGATCGCACCAGGTGCCTTCAGGTCCGGGACCTCCGCCTTGAGCCCGAGGATGATGTCGAAGAAGATGATCTCGTCGGCCACGCCGATCCGCGGATGGGCATCGAGGATGCGCTGGAACAGGGTCGTGCCCGACCTGGGTGCACCGACCACGAAGATGGGCGCCGTGTCGGGGAACACGCGCTCGACCTCGGACATCTCAACCTCTCCCGGCCACGCCCCAGGCGGCCACACGGATCCTCGCAGGC
>NZ_WUJP01000065.1 GCF_009806515.1 Geminicoccus flavidas
GCCCCCTTACGGGTTTTCCGCGGGAACTGCGAGGCGGCCCCGCGCCGCGCTGGACGAAGCAAGCCTGATCGTGGCCCCACGGTATCGCAGCCGTGGGGCGCGCGGCGACCTGCTGACAGTTCCCCCCGGAGGGCCGATGCCGCAAGCTTGGATCCACCAGCGAAGCCAGCCTTGTCGCGGGTGGGGCAGTAATATATCAGAGTTGGTGGAAGTTGTCGTTGGGGCCGAACATGCCGGAGGCGGATGAGCCGGAATCGCGGACCGCGCCCATTCAGATTGGGGCTGCCGGCCAGGCACTGGCCGTTGGGCAGGCACGGGCCGGCCGGACCCGGCGTCCCAGCGCCGCCGTAGCCATCCATGCCCATCTGCGCGACCAGATCGTCCAGTTGGTGCGGATACCGGGCGAGCCCATCAACGAGCGCGAGATCGCGGCTCTGTTCGGGGTCAGCCGCACGCCGGTCCGCGAGGCGCTGCTGCAACTGGCCAGCGAAGGCCTGATCGCCATGGTGCCGCAGGTCGGCACCTTCGTGGCCCGCATCCCCGCCAATCGGCTGCCCGAGGCCGTGCTGGTGCGCCAGGCGCTGGAGGAGGCCACCGCGCGCCTTGCGGCCGAGCGCGGCGCGGCCGTGGATTTCGCCGGAATGGAGGCTGCGATCGACCGGCAGGTCCGCGCCACCGAGCGGGAGGCGATCGAGGAGTTCCACATCGCCGACGAGGCATTCCACGCGGCGATCGCCGCCGCCTCGGGCTATCCGGGCATCTGGCGCCTGGTACGCCGCGCCAAGCTCCAGCTTGACCGGTATCGCCGGACCACCCTGCCCCAGGCAGGCCGGCTGCCCAAGGTCATCGAGCAGCACCGCGCGATCATGGACGCCATCGCCCGTCATGATCCGGACGAAGCGGCCCTGCGCATGCGGGCCCATGTCGGCGCCCTGGTGGCGGACCTGGCCGTGATCCGGGCGCTGCGCCCCGATTGGTTCACCGACATTTCCGAGGAGGCAGGGCCGTGATCGCCGAGACCCGTCAAGCCGTCCATCCCGAGGCCGTGCGCGGCATGGACACGGACACACTGCGCCGCCACTTCCTGATCGAGCGGCTGTTCGCCGCCGACCAGGTGCTGCTGACGCTGAGCCATGTCGACCGCGTCGTGATCGGCGGGGCGATGCCGGTGAGCCAAGTCCTGCGCCTGACGCCGGAGCCGAGCTTCCGGACCGAGCACTTCCTGAGCCGGCGCGAGCTGGGCGTGATCAATCTGGGCGGGCCGGGCACGGTCGTGACCGACGGCACCGAGCACGCGCTGGCCAAGCGCGAGGCAGTCTACGTGGCGATGGGCACGGCCGAGGTCACCTTCCGCTCAGCCGATCCCGCCTCCCCGGCGAAGTTCTATCTGGTGAGCGCACCGGCCCATGCCCGGTTCGAGACGGTCCACCTGCCGCTGTCGAGGGCGCGCACCATGCAGCTGGGTGAGGCGGCCAAGGCCAACCGGCGCACGATCTACCAGCTGATTCACCCGGACGTGGTCCGCACCTGCCAGCTGGTGATGGGGACCACCGTGCTGGAGCCGGGCTCGCTCTGGAACACTATGCCCTGTCATGTGCACGACCGGCGCATGGAGGCCTATTGCTACTATGACCTGCCGGCGGACGCCCGGGTGTTCCACTTCATGGGCGAGCCGGACCATACGCGCCACCTGGTGGTGGCCGACGGCCAGGCCCTGATCTCGCCCGGCTGGTCGATTCATACCGGGGTCGGCACGGAGGCCTATGCCTTCGTCTGGGCGATGGCCGGCGAAAACCAGGACTACACCGACATGGACCATGTCCAGATGAAGGACCTGCGGTGAACCCGTTCGACCTGTCCGGCAAGACCGCGATCGTCACCGGTGCCAATACCGGTCTCGGCCAGGGCATCACCCTGGCACTCGCCAGGGCCGGTGCCCGGGTGGTCGGCGTGGGGCGCAGCCCGATGGACGAGACCCAGAGGGTCGTAGAGGCGGGCGGCGGCACGTTCCTCGCGGTCACCGCCGACCTCGCGACCCTGGAACCGATCCCGGACATCGTCGAGGCCGCGGTCGCCAACTTCGGCCGGATCGACATCCTGGTGAACAATGCCGGGATCATCCGCCGCCAGGACGCGATCGACTTCACCGAGGCCGACTGGGACGCGGTGATGGACGTCAACCTGAAGAGCGCGTTCTTCCTGAGCCAGGCGGCCGCCCGGACCATGCTGGCCGATGGCAGGGGCGGCAAGATCATCATGATCGCCTCGCTCCTGTCCTTCCAGGGCGGGATCCGGATCCCCTCCTACACGGCGAGCAAGAGTGGCCTTGCGGGCATCACCCGACTGCTCGCCTGCGAATGGGCGGCCAAGGGCATCAACGTGAACGCGATCGCCCCCGGCTATTTCGTGACCAACAACACGGAAGCACTGCGCAACGATCCGGACCGCAGCGAGCAGATCCTGGCGCGCATCCCCGCCGGCCGCTGGG
>NZ_WUJP01000066.1 GCF_009806515.1 Geminicoccus flavidas
GCCAACCGGACGACATCGGCGGTGCTGCGGTGTTCCTGGCCTCGCCGGCAGCCGACTACGTCCATGGCGCCATCCTGCCGGTCGATGGCGGCTGGCTGGCGCGCTGAGCTTCAGCCGTCGAAGGCGAGGAACCGGACGATCCGCCAGTGCCCGTCTGCCTGGCGGCGGAACAGGTCCATGCCGCGCTCGGTCGAGGTGGCGACCGGCTCGCCCGTGGCGGCCTGGCTGACGTGGAGCGTCCATTCGAGCCGCACCACCGCGAAGTCGCCTGCGACGATGATCTCCTGGATGGCTAGGTCATAGGCCAGCCGGCGCTCAGGTTCGCGCAGGGCCCGCTGCAGGCCGGCGCACAGTTCGGCATGGCCGCGCTCCGGCTCGCCGCCATAGACATAGCGCAGGTCGGGCGCGAACAGGTCGCAGACCTTCGCCGTCCGCCCGGCGTTGAAGTCGGCGCGCCATTGTTCCAGCGCCGCGCGCACCGCCTGCCCGGCTTCTTGAGGATCTGGCCCGCGTGCCGTGCAGCCGAGGAGCAGGAGGCAGGCGGCCAGCGTGCCTATGATGCGGCCGCTCCCCTTCATGGCGAAGCGTCCTCCGCCTCGATCCAACCGGCCAACCGTTCCGCGTCGGGCCCGGCCGGGCGATCGTCGTGGAGGCTGGCGACGACCCGGCGCAGCCGGGCGTGCAGGGCGGCTAGGGGCGGGCCCAGCCGGTCCTTGCCGACGAGATCGATCGCCTGGGCAGAAGCCAGCAGCTCGATCGCGACCAGCCGCCGCCATGCCGCGAGGATGGCTTCCGCCTTCTCGACCACGAGCGGGGCATGGGTCGCATGATCCTCCACGCCGGCCGCCACCGGCCAGTAATCGAGCATGACGGGTGCCGCTTGGCGACGGATCTCGGCCAGCAAGGCCATGGCGGATTTCTGCAACGGCACCAGTCCTGCCGCCACGCCGCCGACCGGGGAAAGGCCGAACGGTAGGCCCTGACGCTGGCCGTTGGTGAGCTGGAGGAAGCGTGCCAGGCTCGCCTGTGCTGCCTGAGCCATGGCGAGGCCGAGATTCTCGAAGGCCAGTGCCAGGGCGGGGCAGGCGAAGTTGCCGGTTGAGAGCACCTCGCCCGCATCGACCAGGACCAGCGGATTGTCGGAAGCACTGTTCAGCTCGATCTCGACCTCCTGCCATGCCCGATCGATCGCAGCCGCAGCGGCACCCAGCACCGGTGCTGCACAGCGCAGGGACAGGGGGTCCTGCAACGCCACGGCCGGCCAATCGCTGCCGGCCAGGAGGCGGCGCAGGCGCGCCCCCGCCTCCATTTGGCCTGTTGCCGGCCGGGCGGCCTGCACCGCGGCCTCCAGCACCCGCCGGTTCGCAGAGGTAGCGGCGAAGCTGAGTGCCGCGGCATGCTCCTGCCAGCAGAGCAACCGCGTCGCCTCGTGGGCCAGGAGGGCGCCGGCACCGGCCGAGAAGGCCCCGGCATTGAGCAGCGACAGGCCGTCCTTCGGACCGAGCTTGACCG
>NZ_WUJP01000067.1 GCF_009806515.1 Geminicoccus flavidas
GCTCGAGTCCGGCTTCCTCCAGCGCCCGGCCGCCCGGCAGCACCCTGCCCTGGTACTCGGCCTCTCCCTCGCCGATCAGGACCAGGGCCACATGGGCGAACAGGCAGAGATCGCTCTCGCCCTGCGAGCCATGGCGCGGCACGCGCGGATGCACCGCCCGGTCCAGCAGCGCCGCGAGCGCAGTGAACAGGGCGGGTGAGATGCCGGATCCCCCCTGGCTCAGCATGGCGAGGCGGGCGGCCATCGCCGCCCGCACCGTCCGGGTCGGCAGAGGCAGGCCCATGGCCACCGCCCGGCCCCGGACCAGGAGCGTCTGGAAGGCCGCCGCTTCCAGCCCGTTCGGATACCCGGTCAGGTCATGACCGACCTTCGCACCCAGCCCGGTGTTCAGGCCATAGATCCGGGTCCCGCCCGCAGCCGCGCGGTCCAGCGCCCGGCGCGCCGCGCCCAGGCGCTCCAGCAGATCCGGGGCCGGCGCCGTGCGCGCCTGCCCGCCCGCCAGTTGCACGATGTCCCGAATGCGAACGGGCCCGGCCCCCAACGGCACCATGCTCACGCGTAGCGCAGCCTCTGGCCAAGGCCCAGCCGCTCGGCCTTATCGAGCATCAGGTGGCCAAGCGCGATATCGCTGAGCGAGAGGCCGCGATGCCAGAACAGGATGGTCTCATCCGGCCGCTCCCGGCCGGGCTTTTCTCCGGCCACGATCTGGCCCAGCTCGGCATGGAGGTTCGCTTCAGACAGCCGGCCGCTGTCGACATGGGCGCGCAGGGCGCCGAGCTTGCCGGCACGCGCCTGGCCCCAGTCGTCGACCACGATCTTGGCCATGATGTCGGTGAGCGACAACTCCACGGCGCTCATGGTGCCGTAGGGGATCACCAGTGCACCCGGCTTGATCCACTGGGTCTTCAGCAGCGGCTCAGGGGCAAGCAGGCGCGAGGCCTCGACCACGATGTCGGCACCTTCCACACAGCTTTGCCAGTCGGCGGCCACGCGGACCGGCTTGCCCAGGTCCCGGGACAGGCGTTCGGCGAAGCCGTCGCGGCTTTCCGGGCGGCGCGAATGCACCCGGATCTCGGCGAAGTCGAACAGCCGGTCGAGCAGGCGGACGTTCCAGTAGGACGTCCCGCGCGCGCCGACATGGCCCAGCACCTTCGGGGCGGGCGGCGCTAGA
>NZ_WUJP01000068.1 GCF_009806515.1 Geminicoccus flavidas
TACTTGCCGCCCAGCGCGGTCACCGCACCGGTCCGCATCTCAGTGAGGCCGGTGGCGTCCAGGATCGCCAGCGGCCGGCCGGTGCGCGGGTCGAACAGGTTGAGGATGCCGAACTCGGACGGCAGGCCCTGGCGGTGGTTCTCGACATAGTCGCCCACCACCTTGACCCCAGCCAGACCGAGTGGCGCCACATAGCCGCGCAGCACGTTGAAATGGCCGTGGAAGGCCGGGTCGGGCACCAGGTGCATGCGCGGCTCGATCACCGTCTCGCCCCGGCCCTGGGCGCGCAGCCCGCCCTCGACCGCGCCCAGGATCTCCTCGTCGGTCAGCTCCAGTGCGGCGATGTCGGGCCCGTTCAGCCAGGTGATGTAGAGTTCCGCCAAGGACCTGCCTCCTGCCGTTCGTTCCGGACGCCTGTCACCGGACTGCGCCACCCGCACCCAGAAGACAATGGCCGCGTGCCCGCATGGGATCGTCCGCCCGTCTGGCAGGTTGATCGGCGGTCGCCACCGCTGAAAGCTCGAGCCCTTGCCCGTCCAGCCGCACGATAGCGCCCCGCCTGCCCCCGCCCGGCTGGGCTTTCCGGTCAAGGTGATGGCGCGCCCCGACCTCAAGAGCAACGACACGCGCCGCCATGCCAGCGACCCGCACCTGAAGGTCTCGCTCGGCTATGTCGACCAGATCCTGGACCATCTGGAACGCCACCGGATCCGCATGTACCGCCTGTCCTCGGATCTCGCCCCCTATGCCACCCACCCGGACCTGCCGCGCTTTCACGGCATGGTCCGGGAGAGTGCCGCCGAGCTCCGCGCGCTTGGGGCCAAGGCTAGGCGCCTCGACATCCGCCTGTCCTTCCATCCCTCCCAGTTCATCGTGCTGAACAGCCCCGACCCCGACTTGGTCAAGAAGAGCGTCTGGGACCTGACCTCCCAGGCGGAGATGCTGGACCTGATGGAACTGGGGCCGGAGGCGGTGCTGGTGGTCCATGTCGGCGGCACCTATGGCGACCGGATCGCCAGTACCGATCGATGGGCCAGGACCTGGCCCGGCCTGCCCGAGCCGGTGCAACGCCGCCTGGTGCTGGAGCATGACGACCTACGCTTCAGCGCCGCCGACGTGCTGCGCATCCACGCGCAGACCGGGGTGCGCCTGATCTTCGACTACCAGCACTTCTGGTGCCTGAACCCGGAAGGGCTGGAGCTGCGGCCGACCGTGGCAGCGATCCTTAAGACCTGGCCGGAGGGCGTGCGGCCGAAGATCCATTTCTCCTCGCCGCGGACCGAGCTGCGCCAGCTCAAGCGCAAGGTGCCGGGCACCCGCAAGACCGAGCTCGTGCCGGTCCCGCCGGTCTGGACCGGCCATGCCGACTACTGCAACCCGTTCGAGTTCGCGACCTTCATGCGGGCCGTGGCCGGGCTGGAGTTCGACGTGATGCTGGAGGCCAAGGCGAAGGACCTGGCGCTGCTCCGTCTGCGCCCGGACCTCCTGCGCTACGCCCCGGACGTGGCGGCCCGCTTCGGCCTCGACCCGGTCCAGTCGGATGCGCTGGCCGACGAGGAAGCGACGGGTCTGGCCGAGGCGGCCATGCCGGCCGAGGGATGACCCGCCGGCTCAGCCCGGCAGGCGTCCATCCGGCGTGTAGCGGTCCACGGCATCCGGCAGGTCGCGCGTCAGGCGCGCCAGCAGCTCTTCGCGGGACAGGCCGGTCTGCTGGCTGAGCGTCGCCAGCACGTCCGGGCCGATCGCGTGCTCGAGATGCTCGGGGCTCACCGGCCGGTTCGGCCCGCTCGCCACCCACGAGTCGGCCTCCTCGCCGTGGCCGGTCTCCTTGAACCGGTCGATCAGCTCCTTCAGCCCGCCGCTCACCAGTTGGTCACCGCTGCCGGGGCTGCTGCCGGGGCTACTGCCGGAACTGCCGCCGAGCAGCCCGCCGAGCCCGCCCTGCTGCGCAGCACCGGCAGGGTTCTGGCCGCCGCCGGCCGGCTGCCCGCCGGAACCGCCGCTGAACATCTCCGCGAGCTTGTCGCGGTTCTGGTAGCCCGCGATGGCCAGGAGGCCCAACAGGGCGGTCATCGACGGAAAGGCGCGGTTCATCGCCATTCTCCTGCACGGTTGCGAGAGAATCGAAACGCGCGGTGCGATGCCCAGTTCCGCTCCCGGGCTCAACGACCGCGGCGCCGGCCAGCCTGCGGCGGATGCGGCTCCACATGCGGCCGGAACACCTGCCAGCCGAACGCTTCGAGCTGGTCGGCGACCCGCTCGGCGGCATCGTAGCCCGCCATGGTGGACGAGTGGAGCGGCGTGCGCACGAAGCCGTGCAGGGCCCGCGCGATCACGTGAACCAGATGATCACGGCCCACCACTCTCAGGTCCGCGCCACCCATGTCGGAACTGTTCGTCATGCGCCGAGAATACGAGAACAAAACATGAACATCAAGCACCGAACGAAGCAATGCGAGCCGTCTGGCCACGCGGCCGGATCGTCGGGAATCCATGTCGAGGATCGGGGGTAAGGCTGGAGCGGGTGAAGGGAATCGAACCCTCGACACGTAGCTTGGGAAGCTACTGCTCTACCACTGAGCTACACCCGCGCCTGCCCCCTGGATAGCCGGCCGCCGCGGCCGGCGCAACGGCCAGCCGTGCCCGCGCCGAATAAACACGAAGCCCGCCTGCAGGAGGGTGTTGACGCCTTTCGCGCCATCCCCTATTCCGCAGCCACCCCGCCGGTGGGCGCATAGCTCAGTTGGTAGAGCAGCTGACTCTTAATCAGCGGGTCCAAGGTTCGAGTCCTTGTGCGCCCACCATACGGGGGAATATTTGCCGGCAGGACCACAGACGGTTCGGGCATTCCTTCCTGATATACTGCACCGTGACCGGAAGTTGGCTCGGCTCGACTTGGCCGCGACTTCGTGGTTCAGCGTCGTGCAAGCTTGCCGACCAAGCCGCCCATGGTCGCCGCCGCACTCTCTGCCGCTTCCCGTTCCACCTTGCGATAGGCGGCGACCACCGTCTGGCCGAGTTCGGTGAGGTCGGCGCCCCCGCCCTGGGCACCGCCATGGCGCGAGGCCACCAATGGCTCGGTGAACATGCGGTTCAGCTCGTCGACCAGCGACCAGGCACGCTTGTAGGACATGCCCAGGCTCCGCCCGGCAGCGCTGATCGAGCCGGTCTCGGCGATGGCCTCCAATAGCCGGACCTTGCCCGGCCCGATCCGCTCTCCTTCCGGAAAGTCGATCCGCACGCTGATCGCGACCGCCATGCACCCTCACCCCGTCCGTCCGACCACGATCCTGCCCGAACCGGAGGGTGAGCGCACGGCCGGCGGTCAGCCGCGCAGGTGCAGCGGCACCAGGTGATTGTCCCAGGCGAACGCCGCCTGGGCCAGTTCCTGCGTCTCGCCCGAGGGCGCGTCGATCTCGACCAGCCGGCCGGTGCCGCCGCTCGCGACGAAACGACCGGGCGCGCCGGCCGCGGCGACCCCGCAGCCGTCTTCCAGGGCCACCTCATGGTGGATGGCACCATCCTGGTCCAGGATCAGGATGCGGTGCGCCTTTGGGCAGGACACAGCCAGCCAGACGCCGCTCGTGTCGTAGGTGATGCTGCCGGTGTACTGGCGAAGCTCGGCAGCCCGATGCCGCAGCTCGTCCAGGAGCCGGAAGCCACGCCGGTCCAGGATCGCCACCAGCGGCACGGCCGCATCCGCGTCGCCTTGGAACTGGCAGGCGCAGGCGATGTGGCCGCCAGGACTCAGTGAGAGGTGGCGCAGCGAGAGCTGGTGCAGCTGCCCCTCCAGCGGGAAGCGCTCGACCAGCCGGCCGGAGCTGAGATCCATCAGCACGAGCGAGGGCGCCATCGTGTCGAGGTTGAGCTTCAGGCGCTTGCTCTGCGGATGGGTGAGGATGCCGCCCACCGCGACCGCCAGGGTCTTGCCATCCGGCAGCACCGCCACGTCGTGCGGCCCGATGCCGTGGCCCGGCAGCTCGGCCAGCTTGCGAAAGCCCTCGTCCACCGCATAGACCCCGAGCGTGCCGTCGCCGGTGTCGAACTTGTTCTCCGCCGTGATCAGCAGCCGGCCGCTCGGATCGAACGTGCCGTGCCCGGCGAAGTGCCGGTTGGCCTCGGCCTCGAACGTCGCCAGGCGCTCGCCGGTCCGGCTGTGGAACGCCACGGCGAACACGCCCGGGCGCCGGGCGAACACCACCGCCAGCTCCCGGGTCGGGTGGACCGCGAAGCTGTGGCCGCGGGCCGGCAGGTGCAGGGCGAACGGGCTGGCGCCGCCGTCGTCCAACGCTGCCGCCTCGTCGCCGCTCACCGGCTCGGTGCGGCAGCCCAGCCAGCGAGGCGGCGCACCGCCATGCTCGGTGGCCGCGGCCATCGCCAGGACCGGGTCGGCGAACGGCAGGCCCGCCAGGATGGCGAGCGTGGCGCGGCGGGCAAGCTCCATGGTCAGTCTCCGTCCAGGGCGTTGAAGCCGAGGCTGATTCCGATGGCAGGCGCCAGGCGCTCCACCACCAGGAGGCGGAGCTGCTGGACCTCCTTCAGGAGTGCCTCGACCTTGGGCCGGTCGGCCGGATCAGACACTGCCTGGTCGAGCGGCAGGTCGACTGCCGCCAGTGCTGCTTGCGTCCGCTCGAACTGCGCGCGGATCATTGTGTCCAGGGCCGGACCGTCGTCCTGTGCGGCGAGCCTCGCCGCCACGCCGTCCGAAGCGAGATAGACCGCTTTCACCGCGGCGAGGCTGGCCTGGATGGCTGGCAGCGACAGGCCGCTGCGCCATGCCTCCGCTCTCTGTCCGCGCGCCGTGTCGATGTCCAGCCCGAGCGAGCGCGCGATCTTCTCCTGCGAGATCCGGTCCAGGCTGTCGCGCATCGAGATCAGCAGGAGGCGGCGCCGGTCGTTGTCGGAGATACGTGTGGCGGTGAACTCGGCAGCAACGGCCCCGGCCAGCTCGGCCTGGGCATCGCCCACCGCGCGCAGCAGCCGGCAGCCCCCCTGCCCCAGTTCGTCCGTGGCGCTGAACAGCACCTCTTCCGCCATGCCGAGGCCCGAGGCGGCAATACCCTCCGGCTTGCCGCTGCTGAGCGACCGGACGATCTGCCGTCCTGCCGAGCCATGTGGGTCCGGCCAGAACCAGACCCGGCTCGCTAGGTCCGCCGGCACGGCCGGGCCAACCAGCCAGGCCCTGGCCGCCTGCCAGCGCAGCACGAGGTCGCGAAACGCCTCCCTTGCCCGCTCGACCGCCGCCGGGTCGGCCGGGCCAGCCGGTTCGGGACAGACGGCCGAGCCGGCCTGGTCGAACGCGGCGGCCGCCTCCTGCCAGGCGCGCACCGCCGTATTGCCGGGCAGGGCCAGCTCCGCCCCGGCAAAGGCTGGCCAGCCGAGCAGCAGGGCGAGAGCGAGGATCGGGATGCGCATCGCCTCAGAGCCTTTCGAGAAATGCCAGCAGCCTCGCCCGCTCCGCCTCCGGCAGGGCGGCATAGCCGGCGGAAGCGGCCCTGGCGGCACCGTCGTGCCACAGGATTGCCTCTTCCGCATCGCGGGCCCGGCCGTCATGCAGGAGTGGGCGGCCCCCCATGAGGCGCCTTCCTAGCCCCCAGAGCGGTGCTGTGCGCCAGCTGCGGCCCATGCCCGCGTCGCGCTCGTCGCTGGCCAGGCCCACACCCAGGTCGTGCACCCGGAAGTCGGAATAGGGCTGCAGCCCGCCCAGCTCGGGCTGGTGACAGCCGGCGCAGCCGAGGGAGGCGAACAGGTGCAGGCCGTCCGGATCGGGCGGGCCGGCCGGCGCTGGCGGCGGTAGGGAGCGGAGATAGGCCAGCAGGGCCTGGACGATCCCTGGTGCGAGTTCCACGCCGTCCTCCCCATCCCCGCTGCCATGCGGGCCCTGGCGGCAGCCGGACGTTGCCTCGGTGCAATCGCCCCAGGGCTCGGGATGCTCCGTCGTGGACAGGCCCAGGTCCAGCAGCAGCGCCTCGGTCACCGGCTGGGCCAGCGAGGTGTGGGTGGCCTTCAGCCCGAACCCGCCGGGCTCGCCGGCCTCCGCCAGCGCCTGCTCGACCAGGCCCAGTCCGGCCAGGCCCGGTGCCAGGCGCAGCGAGCCGCGGCCGGGCTCCACGGCGGCATCCGGGGCGACCACCTGCGGCACCGGCCGCCGCAACGTGACCGAGGTGCCATCGGCCAGACGTCGCGGCTCGGACCGCCAGCGGACCTCCAGCCGCCCCTCCGGCTCGTGGCCGGGTGCCGCTGCGGTCTGGAGCTGCCGGCCATAGGCCGGATCATCGTCAAAGCGCAGCACCATGCCGGCACCATCCGTCATCCGCCCACCGCCGGCCCCTTCATGACAGCTCGTGCAGGCCCGCGCATTGAACAGGGGGCCCAGCCCGTCGCTCTGCCGATTGGACGCGCCGGCCACTGTCCAGATCCGCCGGAACAGCGCCTTGCCCACGGCAGCGTCCAGGTCGCGGCTGCCGGCCGGGTCCGGGGTGAGCAGGGCTGTGGCCAGGAGCAGCGGGGCGGCCAGCCACCTCATGCGATCCGGAACCAGCCCATCATGCCGGTCTCCTGGTGCTCGATGACGTGGCAGTGGAGCATCCAGTCCCCGGGATTGTCGGCGGCGAATGCGATCCGGGTCCGGTCGCGCGGGCCCAGCAGCACCGTGTCGGCGCGCTGGCCAACGGCACCCTGCCTGGGATCGAGTACCTGGAAGGTCAGCCCGTGCAGATGGATCGGATGCTGGTACTGCGTGGCATTGACCAGTTCGATCACGTAGCTGCGCCCAAGCGCCAGCTCGAACAGCGGCGGCAGTGCCCGGTGGCCCTGCTCCGGCCAGCTCCTGCGGTCGATCGCCCAGTACGTGGCGGCACTCAGGCAGAGATTGTCGGCCAGCCGCAGCACCTGGCCGTCGCCCAGCACGATCTCGCTGGCGATCGCCGTGGCCTGGAAGGTCAGCCGGAGCTTTTCCGCACGGGCCAGGTCGGGCTCGGCAAAGTTCGAGGGGCGCAGTGCCGCCGGGGCAAACGGCCGATCCGGCCGTGCCGGGCCGGTGCCGCGCAGCCGGGCGAGCGGCACGGGCTCGGGCGCGAAATAGTCGTAGAGCACTGCCTCCTGGCCAGGCCCCGGGGCGCGCAGCGTTACGTCCAGGCGCATGGCCGGGCCCAGCCGCCAGCTCGTCAGCGGCACCGGCGGCAGGCCATTGCCGTCCGTCGCGATCACCGCCGCCTCGGCACCCTCCACGCCCAGCTCGGCGATCCGCGTGGCGTCGACATTGAGGATGCGCAGGCGCACGTCGCCGCCGGCCGGCACGTCCAGGACCGGCACCACCCGATCGTTGACGGTGCGCAGCCGGCCGAACGTGCCGGACTTTGCCGCGGCCGCATCGCTGGTGAACGGGGTGAAGGCGCCTGCCGCGTCGATCCGCCAGTCGCGCAGCACCAAGACCCGCTCGGCATCATGCGGCACCACCTCGTCGCCCTCGACGATCAGGACGCCCGCGAGTCCACGGCTGAGCTGCTCGATCGTGTTGCAATGGGTGTGGAAGAAGAACGTCCCGGTGTCGGGCGGGACGAACGCGTAGTCGAAGCCCTGCCCCGGCGCCACCGGCTCCTGGGTGAGGTAGGGCACGCCGTCCATGGCGTTAGGCACACGGATGCCGTGCCAATGGATCGAGATGGGCTCCGGCAGCCGGTTCTCCAGCCGCGCCCGCAGCCGCTCGCCCCGGCGCAGCCGGATCACCGGCAATGGCTCGTCGGCGAATGTCCAGGCCGCGACCTCCGGCCCGTCGCCCGAGGGGACCCGGATCCGCCGCTCGGCTGCCACCAAGCGCCGGATGACACTGCCCTCCCCGGCCACCGCCAGGCGGGGCGTGCATGGCCGTGCCAGCGTCGCCACAGCCGTTGCGGTGCCCAGCAGCAGCGCGCGTCGTCCGATCCGCATGCCTGCCCCTTGCTGCTCAGGGCTGAACCGGCCCAGAGACGGCCAGCTCAGGGTGCCACGGCACCCGGATTGTCCAGGCTGTCCGAGCCTTCGACTGTGACGCTGACGCCCAGTGCCGCCACCACCTCCTCGACCGCCCGGGTCTGCGCCACCAGCGCGTCGATGGCTTCTTGGAGCATGGCGTTGCCCTCGGCATTCTCGGCCGCCAGCATCTGGTCGTAGGCCATCCTGCCGCTCTCGGCACTCTCGCGGATCACCTCGAGCTTCGCGGTCGTCTCGGCCATGCGGTCCTGGACGAGCCTGGCGGCCTCCGGCGCCTTCTCCTCGGCGAGCGCGTTCACCGACGGGCCGGACACGACGCTGCCGTCCAGGCGCTGATAGCTGCCGTTCCACAGCGCCACCATGCCGACCTGGTCGTAGAAGTGCGAGTTGTGGGTGTTGTCCGAGAAGCAGTCATGCTCCTCCTCAGGGTCGTTCAGCAGCAGGCCGAGCTTCATCCGCTCGCCGGCCAGCTCGCCATAGGACAGGGAGCCGATGCCGGTCAGGATCCGGCCGATCCCGGCTTCGGGTCCGACGCTGATCAGGTCGGCCCGCGCCGCCCCGCCATCCCGCCAGCTCGCCGCCATGTCCTGGAGGTCACTGACGAGCAGGTCGGTCACGGCCTCGAGATAGGCGCGGCGCCGGTCGCAATTGCCGCCGGTGCAGTGGGTCAGGCTGTAGTCGGTCCAGGGTCGCACGCCTGTACCCGGGCCGGTGCCGTTCAGGTCTTGGCCCCAGAGCAGGAACTCAATCGCATGGTAGCCAGTCGCGACGTTCTTCTCGACGTCGAGTGCCTCCTGGAGATGGTCCGCCAGCAGAGCCGGCGTGATCTCGCGCGCGTCGACCTGCTCGCGGCCCACCCGCAGGGCCGGCGACGCCACCACGTTCAGCAGGTAGAGCGGGTTCTCGTCGGAACTTTCGCCATAGGAGGGGTCGACATAGTCGATTAGGCCCTCGTCCAGCGGCCAGGCGTTTACCTTGCCTTCCCACTCGTCCACCAGCGGGTTGCCGAAGCGCAGGCCCTCGGTCTGCTGGTAGGGTGCCCGGGCGGCCACCCATGCCTCCTTGGCGGCAGCCTGGGTCTCTGCGGATGGCTCGGCTAGGAAGGCGCTGACTGCCGCCTGCAGTTCCTCGGCACTCGCCAGCGCATCCGCATACATCGCCTCGGCGATGTCGGCATACGTGCTGACCACGTCGGCCGGCTCGACCGCCTGGGCCGGCAGGGAGAGGATCATCGCCGTCGCGGTGACCGAATACACGAGCGAGCGACCCATTGAGCGTTCCCCAGGCGAAGCACGTAGCGGTACAGGCAGGCAAACAACTGCCCGTTCTCGCCGTTTCGCACTGCGCAGCGGCCGTGACAACTCGATCCCAGCAGTCGATCGAATTGGAACTATTCGAATCTGCGGAGGGTCCTGGCCGAGGGGGTGCCCGATGACACCCGGCCGCGGATCCCGCTGCTGGGATCAAGGCCGTGATCTGGAGGAGGATGGGGCGAGCGACCGGACTCGAACCGGCGACATCCAGGACCACAACCTAGCGCTCTACCGACTGAGCTACGCCCGCCATCCGCGGCGCTGAATGCCTCGTGCTGGCCGCTTCGTCAAGCGCCGCGCGCATTGCGCGGTGAACGTCAGCCAATCGGAGCGGGCTGCCTGTTTCTTGACCATGTGTGCCCATATCCAGGCATCGGGTGGGAGGGACCGCATATCACCTGCCAGGGGGGCCTGTTGGCACGTGTCGTGCATGACCCTTCCCCGAGCAATGTTGGTGTGGGAAGTTCGCTCGCCAGCGTTCGTCGTGGAGAAAGTCGCGCAATGAAGAAGATCGAAGCCGTCATCAAGCCGTTCAAGCTGGACGAGGTCAAGGAAGCCCTCCAGGAGATCGGCCTGAAGGGCATGACCGTGACGGAAGTGAAGGGCTTCGGGCGCCAGAAGGGGCACACGGAACTGTATCGCGGGGCGGAGTACGTCGTCGACTTCCTGCCCAAGGTGAAGATCGAGGTCGTGGTCGACGACCAGCTCGCCGAGCGGGCGGTCGAGGCCATCCAGCAGGCTGCCAAAACCGACCGGATCGGCGATGGCAAGATCTTCGTCTACTCCGTAGAAGACGCGGTGCGGATCCGCACCGGCGAGCGCGGCAACGACGCACTCTGACCAAACCCTCCTAACGCCTGCCTGCTCATGGAGCAGGCAGCACCGGACCTGCCGGCCCGTCCGATCGGCACCCGACCAAACGGGGCCGGCAGTTTCGCTGTCTGGAAATGCTGCCGCATCAGCGCTCTTACCTTGCGAGCGCCAGCCGAAGCCGGCTGCGTCCGCCGTTCAGTGCTTGCGCGCCTTGGCCGCTTCCTGAACCGCAGCCTCATGGTACCAGCTGTCAAACGCGGCGATCGCCACCCGCTCGCTCTTGGCCTCGGTCTTCGGCTCGAGGTCGGCGGATTGCCCCTCCAGCGCGTTCCTGCCGCGCCTGGGGAAGGCGTAGATGATGGCGGACGGCCGGTCGGCGCTTCCAGCCATGACGGTCACTCCATTCCGGCTGCGAGTGTCGGTAGGTCATACATAATGAGTCGCAGCCGGTTTTGCACCCTCATTATCCAATCTGCCCGATTTGGCGACACTAGTTGCACAATCGTTGATCACCCGGGTGGGCATGCTGTTCTTGAACGCATTGCCGAGCGGCAAGTCGTCCATCGTCCCCTGTGCCGACCGCATCCGTTGCCGGGACCTATCCTGCCCGCGACAGCGGCATCCACAACGCGTTTCCGGCGGGGCGGCGCGTCCGGCCGCCTGTGCAACACGACAGAAGCGACGAGGTTGCATGCCGGCGCGCGGAGATTGGCACGCATTGTGCTTATGAACTGCTCAGCCGTTGGCGCCCGGCAGGCAGCTGCCGCAGCCACCAGAACGTCACCGTCGCTTCATTCGCTTTGAGAGGGCCACAATGACCAAGTACAAGCTGGAGTATATCTGGCTCGACGGCTACACGCCGGTGCCGAATCTGCGTGGCAAGACGCAGATCAAGGAGTTCGGCAGCTTCCCGACTCTGGAGCAGTTGCCGCTCTGGGGCTTCGACGGCAGCTCCACACTGCAGGCCGAGGGCCACAGCTCCGACTGCGTGCTCAAGCCGGTCCGCGTGTTCCCCGACCCGCAGCGCACCAACGGTGTGCTGGTGCTCTGCGAGGTCATGATGCCGGACGGCGAGACGCCCCATCCGTCGAACAAGCGGGCGACCATCCTCGACGACGACGGCGCCTGGTTCGGCTTCGAGCAGGAATATTTCTTCTACAAGAACGGCCGCCCGCTGGGCTTTCCCGAGCAGGGCTACCCGGCCCCGCAGGGCCCCTACTACACGGGCGTCGGCTACAAGAATGTCGGCGACATCGCGCGCACCATCGTCGAGGAGCATCTCGACGTGTGCCTAGCCGCCGGCATCAACCACGAGGGCATCAACGCCGAGGTGGCCAAGGGCCAGTGGGAGTTCCAGATCTTCGGCAAAGGCTCCAGGCGTGCCGCCGACGAGATGTGGATCGCCCGCTACCTGCTCCTGCGGATGACCGAGAAGTACGGCATTGACATCGAGTTCCACTGCAAGCCGCTGGGCGACACCGACTGGAACGGGTCGGGCATGCACTGCAACTTCTCGACCGCCTACATGCGCGAGGTCGGCGGCAAGGCCTATTTCGAGCAGCTCATGGCGGCCTTCGAGGCCAATCTCGACGACCACATCGCGGTCTACGGCCCCGACAACCACATGCGCCTGACCGGCAAGCATGAGACGGCCCCGTGGAACAAGTTCAGCTACGGCGTGGCCGACCGTGGCGCCTCGATCCGGGTGCCGCATAGCTTCGTGCGCAACGGCTACCGGGGCTATCTGGAGGATCGCCGCCCGAACTCCCAGGGCGACCCCTACCAGATCGCCTCGCAGATCCTAAAGACCATCGCCTCCGTCCCGACCGAGGCGGAGGTGGCCGCGGCCGCCTGAGGCCGCAGACTGGCCGGGGATGCCCTGTCGGCATCCCCACCTTCTCAAAGATGCGGGCGCTGCATAGAAGGGCTCCCGTACCGCCGGGAACGACGCAGGAACGTCCGGGCGGAGCGCCGGACGACGGAAATCAGGGCGGTTACCGCGCAGCCGCCCGCAATGGAAGGCATGTAGGATGACGCTTGGTTGCAAGACGTCCGCGGATGTCATGAAGGCCATCAAGGACCACGGCGTCCAGATGATCGACGTCCGCCTGACGGATGTCCCCGGCACCTGGCAGCATATCAGCTATCCCGCCGCGATCTTCGAACAGGACCAGATCGAGGAAGGGCTGGGCTTCGACGGCTCCTCGGTCCGCGGCTTCCGGACGATCGAATCGTCCGACATGCTGCTGATGCCTGATCCGACCACCGCCTTCATCGACCCGTTCTACGAGCACAAGACGCTGGTGATGATCGCCGACGTGGTCGACCCGGTCACCGGCGAGTTCTACAGCCGCGACCCGCGCGGCATCGCCAAGAAGGCGGAAGCCTACCTTCAGTCGACCGGCATCGGCGACAAGGCGTTCTTCGGGCCCGAGGCCGAGTTCTTCGTGTTCGACAACGTCCAGTTCGGCCAGGACATCAATTCCGGCTCCTACCTCGTCGACAGCGTCGAAGGCTGGTGGAACATGCGCCGGGCCGAGGGCCCGAACCTCGGCTACAAGATTCGGCCGAAGGAAGGCTACTTCCCCTGCGCGCCCACCGACACGCTGCAGGACCTGCGCGCGCGCATGGCACTTACCATGATCGACATCGGCCTGACGGTCGAATGCCAGCATCACGAGGTGGCGACCGCCGGCCAGTGCGAGATCGACATGAAGTTCGATACGCTGCTGGCGATGGCCGACCACCAGATGAAGTACAAATATGTCGTGAAGAACGAGGCGGCCAAGGCCGGCAAGTCCGCGACGTTCATGCCCAAGCCGCTCTACGGCGATAACGGCTCCGGCATGCACTGCCACCAGTCGATCTGGAGCGAGGGCAAGCCCTTGTTCGCGGGCGACAAGGAGCACGGCCTGTCCGACCTGTGCCGGTGGTACATCGGCGGCCTGCTCAAGCACGCGCCGGCGATCCTGGCCTTTGCCGCGCCCACCACCAACTCCTACCGCCGCCTGGTGCCGGGCTACGAGGCGCCGGTGAATCTGGCCTGGTCCGCGCGCAACCGCTCGGCCGCCTGCCGCATCCCGATGTACTCGAACAGCCCCAAGGCCAAGCGCGTCGAGTTCCGCTGCCCCGACCCGTCCTGCAACCCCTATATCGCCTTCTCGGCCATGCTGATGGCCGGCCTGGACGGTATCCGGAACAAGATCGACCCGGGCGAGGCCACCGACAAGAACATCTACGACCTGCCGCCGGAAGAACTGGCGCACATCCCGACCGTGCCGGGCTCGCTCGGTGCTGCCCTGGATGCCCTCGCCGCCGACCACGAGTTCCTGATGGAAGGCGACGTGTTCACCAAGGACTTCATCGACAACTACATCGCGATGAAGCGGGCCAACGAGGTCGAGGCGATGGCGCTGCGCCCGCACCCGTACGAGTTCGTGCTCTACTACGACTGCTGAGCGGCCGAGCCTGCCGGCAGCGCAAACTGGGGCGGCCCGCTCGGGCTGCCCCTTTTTCTTTGCCGTGAGAATGGCTACTCGGACGGCAACGAGCGTGCGTCGGCACCATGGGGTGCCGGGAGGCAGTACTGTTGTCCGATGTCGAGCCCCTGATGCAGGCGATCGCGGAGCACCGCGTCCGCATCTGCAACCTGCGCTTCACCGACCTTCTGGGCCATGTCCGGCAGGTCTCGATCGAGACCAGCGCACTGAACCCTGCCCTGTTCAGCGAGGGCCTGGCGATCGACGGCTCCGGAATCCCGGGCTGGCACGCCCCCACCGAGCCGGACCCGGTGCTGCTTCCCGATCCCGGTTCCTGGTTCATCGACCCGTCCGCTGCCCAGCCGACCCTGGTCGTGTTCTGCAGCGCCATGGAGGCCGGCACCGGCCATGCCTACGACGCCTGCCCGCGCAGCACGCTGGCCCGCACGATCGATCAGGTCGGCCGCCGGCTCGGCGCCGACCGGCTACAGATCGGCATGGAACTGGGCTTCTCCTTGTTCGACGACGCACAGTTCGACGACGAGCCCTACCGGGTCGGCTATCGGCTGAGCGCCATGGAGGCGCCGTGCGCCGCCGGCACCGCACTTGCCGGCGGCAATTCCGGCCATCGGCCCCTGCCCCGGCGCGCCGCCTTCGCGGCTCCGCCGGCCGATCACTTCTCCGACCTGCGCAGCGAGGTGGCGACCATCCTGGCCGGCTGCGGCATTCCGGGCGTGACCCATGGTCATGGCCGTGGCGCCTGCCAGCACGTGCTGGTCCTGCCGCACGCGGACGCACTGGTGGCGGCCGACCGGCTGCAGCTCGCCCGCTATGTCGTGCGCAGCGTGGCCGCCGGCTATGGCAAGACCGCGACCTTCGTGCCCAAGCCCGCGCGTGACGAGCACGGCGTCGACTTGGTGCTCTCGGTGGCGGCGTTCAGCGGGGCCAGGCCCTTGTTCCACGGCTCGGAGTATGCCGACCTGAGCCCGCTCTGCCTGTCCTTCATGGCGGGCATCCTGGACCATGCCCGGCCGCTTGCGGCCTTCACCAACCCGTCGACCAACTCGTACCGGCGGCTGCGCCCCGGCGAGGAGGTGCCGACCGTGCTGGCCTATGCCGCCAACAACCGTACCGCAGCAGTGCGCATCCCGCTGGCCGCCCGGCCTGATCAGAAGCGGCTGGAGCTGCGCTTTCCCGATCCGCTGGCCGATCCCTACCTCGCGATCGCGGCGGTGCTGTGCGCCGGCCGGGACGGCGTGGAGCGCAGGCTCGAGCCAGATGACCCGCTCGACCGCAACCTCTACGACCTGCCGGCCGAGGAGCCCGCACTCCGCCATCTGCCGCGCAGCCTGGACGAGGCGCTGGACGAGCTGGAGCGGGCCCGGGCCCTGTTCACCACGGACGAGGCGTTCTGCACGCGCATGGTCGACACCTATCTGGCGCTCAAGCGTGCCGAGGCCGACGAGGTCGCCTCCGTACCGCACCCGGCCGAGCTGCGGCTCTACTGGTCGAACTGATCTGCCCGGCTTGACGTCGCCCCGGCTGGTACGCTTCTTGCGCAGGGGATCCGCACCGCGGCCCGTTCTACCCCTGATGGATCGGCCCGTTCTGGCCGGTCGGAAACGAGCATGAGCGATCTGTTCGAGACGAAGAGCAGCGATCCGCGCGGCGACTATACCGCGCACGACATCGAGGTACTGGAAGGCCTGGAACCGGTGCGCCGCCGGCCCGGCATGTATATCGGCGGCACCGACGAGCGGGCGCTGCATCACCTGGTGGCCGAGGTCCTGGACAATGCCATGGACGAGGCGGTGGCCGGCTATGCCGACCGGATCGAGCTGATCCTGGAGAGCGCCACCCGGGTCACCGTCCGCGACAATGGCCGCGGCATCCCGATCGACCCGCACCCCAAGTTCCCCGACAAGTCGGCGCTGGAAGTAATCCTGACCACGCTCCATTCGGGCGGGAAATTCTCGAGCAAGGCCTATCAGACCTCGGGCGGTCTGCACGGCGTGGGCGTGTCCGTGGTCAATGCGCTCTCGTCCGAGCTGGTCGTGGAGGTCGCCCGCGACCGTAAGTTGTACCGGCAGGTCTATTCCCGCGGCACGCCGCAAGGTGGCGTGGAGAATGGCGGCAACGCGCCCAACCGGCGCGGCACCACGATCACCTTCGCCCCGGACACGGAGATCTTCGGCGAGGACGCCACCTTCTCGGCGGCGATGCTGCACCGCATGGCGCGCAGCAAGGCCTATTTGTTCAAGGGCGTGGAGATCCGCTGGTCCTGCACGGCGGAGCTGGCCGAGCGCGGCAAGGTGCCGGCCAGCGAGACCTTCCACTTCCCCAACGGCCTGGCCGACTTCCTGGAGGCGCAGCTGGAAGGCCGTGAGCGCGTAGTCGACGACGCGTTCTCCGGCGAGGCGGACCTGCCGGAAGCCAGCGGCCGGATCGAGTGGGCGGTGGCCTGGCCGCTGGACGAGGAGGGCTATGAGGGGTTCTACTGCAACACGATCCCGACCCCTTTGGGCGGCACGCATGAGCAGGGCCTGCGCGGGGCGCTGCTCAAGGGCATCAAGGCCCATGCCGACCGGATCGGGGCCGGCAAGCGCGCGGCCAGCCTGATCGCCGAGGACGTGCAGGGCAGTGCCGTCATGATGCTGTCCGCCTTCATCCCGCAGCCGCAGTTCCAGGGCCAGACCAAGGAGCGGCTGGTTTCTGCCCAGATCACCCGGCCGATCGAGAACCGGCTCAAAGACCGGTTCGAGACCTGGCTGGCCTCCCATCCGGCCGCCGCCAGCCGGCTGCTCGACCATGTCTGCGAGCGCGCCGACGAGCGCCTGGCCCGCAAGAAGCAGAAGGACGTCCAGCGCAAGAGCGAGACCCGCCGGCTGCGCCTGCCGGGCAAGCTCGCCGACTGCTCCCGGGAAGGCCGGGACGGCACCGAGATCTTCCTGGTGGAAGGCGACAGTGCCGGGGGCTCGGCCAAGCAGGCGCGCAATCGCGACACCCAGGCGATCCTGCCGCTGCGCGGCAAGATCCTGAACGTCGCTTCGGCCACCGCCGACAAGCTCGCCCAGAACAAGGAGCTGGTCGACCTGGTCACGGCACTGGGCTGCGGCTCGGGCAAGCAGTTCCGCTCCGACGACCTGCGCTACGACAAGGTGGTCATCATGACCGATGCCGACGTCGACGGCGCGCACATCGCCGCCCTGCTCATGACCTTCTTCTATCGGGAGATGAGCAAGCTCATCGAGACCGGCCATCTCTATCTGGCCCAGCCGCCGCTCTACCGGCTCTCGCACGGCAGCACGATCGCCTATGCCCGCGACGACAAGGACAAGGAGCGGATCCTGGCGACGGTGTTCAAGAACAAGAAGAACGTCGAGATCGGCCGCTTTAAGGGCTTGGGCGAGATGAACCCCAGCCAGCTCAAGGAGACCACCATGGATCCGGCCAAGCGGCGGATGATCCGGGTGGCCCTGGAGGACGTCGCCGGGAAGACGACCGGGCAGCTCGTCGAGCAGTTGATGGGCCGCAAGCCCGAGCTGCGCCTGGCCTTCATCCAGGAGAATGCGGCGAGCGTCGCCGAGCTGGACGTCTAGCGCCGCAGCCAGGTCCTGAGCGCGTCGGTCACCGCGTCCGGCCGCTCCAGTGGTGCCAGATGGCCACAGCCGCCGAGGATGACGAGATCCGCGTCCGGGATCGCCCGCGCCATGGCGATATGACCTTCCGGCACGGTGAGCTGGTCCTCCGACCCGCACAGGACCAGGGTCGGGCAGCCGATCTGCCCCAGCAGCGGGCGCATGTCCCGGCGGTCGGCGATCGCTTTCTGCTGGCGGCCGAACGCTTCGGCCCCGGTATGGCGTGCCATCTCCGCCAGCAGGTCCAGGTTCTCCCTCGTGCGGTTGCGCGGGGCGAGCCAGCCCTGGCCCAGTTCCGCCGCGATCGCCTCGAACCGCCCGGCCGCCGCCTCGGCCGCCTGCTGCATGCGCCGGCTGCGGATCTCCACCGTGTCCGGCTCGGCTCGGGTGCAGGTGAGTGCCAGCCGCTCCACGCGGGCGGGTGCGCGCGCGGCCACCTCCTGGGCGAGATAGCCGCCCATCGACAGGCCGACCAGGGCGAAGCTGCCCGGCACCTCGTCCAACAGCCGCTCGGCCATGGCCGCATAGTTGTCGTCGCGCCGATGGTCGAACACGCGCACCTCGTGCTCCCCGTCGAGGGCCTCGACTTGGAACTGCCAAAGTCGCGGGCTGCACAAAAGCCCAGGTACAAGGATGATCTTCGTCATCGGTCAACTCCCGCGCAGGCGCCTGCTCATTCCTGCAGCGATCCGGAGCCGGATTCCAGGGGGATCGGGGCGCTCCGACCGGG
>NZ_WUJP01000069.1 GCF_009806515.1 Geminicoccus flavidas
TGCCGTCGTTGACTTTTTCAGCCGATCACTTAAGTAGCCGGGCAGATTCAACCGTCTGATCGGCCCTGCCACCTTGACCGAAACCACCCCCTCGAGTCCCGCCTTCGCAGCGCTGGGGCTCCGGGAAGAGATCCTCCGCTCGATCGAAGAGTCCGGCTACACGACCCCTACCCCGATCCAGGCCGCCGCCATTCCGGTCGTGCTGTCCGGGCGCGACGTCCTGGGGATCGCCCAGACTGGTACCGGCAAGACCGCGTCCTTCACCCTGCCGATGATCGAGAAGCTGGCCTCGGGCCGGGCGCGCGCGCGCATGCCGCGCTCGCTGATCCTGTCCCCTACCCGCGAGCTGGCGGCCCAGACGGCCAAGAACTTCGAGACCTATGGCAAGTACCTGAAGCTCTCCCACGTCCTGCTGATCGGCGGCGTGGGCATGGGCGACCAGGAGAAGCAGCTGGAAAAGGGCGTCGACGTCCTGATTGCCACGCCTGGCCGCATGCTCGACTGGTTCGAGCGCGGTCGGATCCTCTTGGGCGGCATCAACATTATGGTGATCGACGAGGCCGACCGGATGCTCGACATGGGCTTCATCCCGGACGTCGAGCGGATCATCTCGCTGCTGCCGGCCCGCCAGCAGACCCTTCTGTTCTCGGCGACCATGCCCAAGGAGGTACGCAGCCTGGCCGACCGGTTCATGCACGAGCCGGCCGTGATCGAGGTGGCCCGCCCTGCTACGACTTCGCAGAACATCGACGATGTGGTGGTGATGACTTCGCCGCGCGATAAGGTCGACGCGCTGGTGAAGCTGATCCGCTCCCAGGACATCGACAAGGCAATCATCTTCTCCAACCGTAAGAAGTCGGTCGCGGAGCTGAACCGCACCCTCAAGCGCCGCAAGCTGAATGCCAGCGACATCCATGGCGATCTCGACCAGGCGCAGCGCCAGGCGACCCTGGACGCCTTCAAGCGTGGCGATATCGACTATCTAGTCGCGACCGACGTGGCGGCGCGCGGCCTCGACATCTCCGACATGCCGGTCGTCATCAATTTCGACGTGCCGACCCACCCGGACGACTATGTGCACCGGAT
>NZ_WUJP01000007.1 GCF_009806515.1 Geminicoccus flavidas
TCAGCGCCTGAAAGTCGGGATTGTGGTAGTTGAAGTAATAATCGTCGCGCGCATAAATGCCGATGTCGAGCGGCTCGGTATGGCTGACGATCGTCAGGTCATAGTCCTTGTTGGCGAAGACCTGCTCGAGCCACTGCGCCCATTCGACCGGCACCAGCTCCGCCTGGATGCCGATGTCGGCCAATTGCGCCTGGATGATCTCGCCGCTGCGCCTTGCATAGCTGGGTGGCGGCAGCTTGATGGTCAGCTTCAGGTCATGGACCCCGGCCTCGGCCAGGAGCCGGCGGGCCAGTTCCGGGTCGTGGGCGGACTGGCCGGTTAGGTCGAGATAGGCCGGATGGCTTGGGCTGAAATGCGAGCCGATCGGCTGGCCATAGCCCATCATGGCGCCGTCGATCAGCGCCTGGCGGTCGATCCCATGGCCGATCGCCCGGCGCACCCGCACGTCGTCCAAGGGCTGGCGCCGGTTGTTGATCGCGAGCAGTGTCTCGCCCTCGGTGGTGCCGATCACCACGGCAAAGCGTGGATCCGCCTCGAACTGGGGCAGGGCCTCGGGTGCCGGGAAGTTCAGGTAGCCGTCGACATCCTCGGCCATCAGGGCGGCGGTCGCGGCCGCCGGGTCGGCGATGAAGCGGAAGGTGATCTGGCTGAGCGCCACGTCCGCCCTCTCG
>NZ_WUJP01000070.1 GCF_009806515.1 Geminicoccus flavidas
CGGCCGCACCGGCCGGGCCGGCCGCAAGGGCCGCGCCTTCACCTTCGTCACCTCCGAGGAACTGAAATACTTGGCGGCGATCACAGGTTTGGTCGGCCGCGAGATCCCGGCGCTCGACGTGGAGGGCATCGCCGGCTTCGATGCGCCGCTGGAGCCGGAAGAGCCCAAGCGTGGCCGCGCCAAGTCCGCCGCTTCCGCCAAGCGCGGCAAGGAGGCGGAGGACGGCGGCGAGCGCGTCAAGCCTGCCGGGCGCCGCAAGGCCGAACCACGCCGGACCCCGCTCCGCCAGCCCGAGCCCGACGAGGTCGAGGCCAACGGGGTCGAGGCCGCCAGGCCGGCGGCGGTGGCGGACGCGCCGCAGCCTGAACCGGTGGCGGCCGTCCGGGCGGCCAAGGCGGCACCCGCCCGCGATCCGGGGTTGAATGAGCGCTCCCGCGGCGGATCGCGGGAGACCCCAGTCCTGGGCTTCGGCGATGCCGTGCCCGCCTTCATGCGGATCGCCGTGCCGCGCGCCAGCCGCGCGGCGGAGGCCGAATGAGGCCAGGGCGTCCGCGCCGCTTCCAGGTGCTGAAGCGGCAAGAGGTATGGCGCGGCTTCTTTAGTGCCGAGGACCTGCGCATCCGCCACGAGCGCTTCTCCGGCGGCGAGGTCGAGTGCGCGCGCGAGCTCTGGCGGCAACGCGATGCGGTGGCGGTGCTGCCCTATGATCCCGCCACCGATCGCGTGCTCCTGGTCGAGCAATTTCGCGCCGGCGCCATCGATTCGCCCGAGGGCCCCTGGGTGCTGGAAGCGATCGCCGGGATGATCGATGGCGATGACGGTGCGGAGGAGACCGCACGGCGCGAATCGCTGGAGGAAGCGGGGCTGGTCCTCGACCATCTGGAAGAGGTCGCCCAGTTCCTGTCCTCGCCCGGCTGCACCACCGAGCGGGTTCATGTCTTTCTGGGCCTGGCCACACTGCCCGAGCAGGGTGCGGTGTTCGGCCTGGCTCATGAAGGCGAGGACATCCTCACCCATGTCATGAGTTTCGAGGCGGCGATGGCCGGGCTGGCCCAGCGCCGGATCCTGGGAGTGACCGCCCTGGTCGGGTTGCAGGCGCTGGCCCTGCGCCGGCCGGCGCTCAGGGCTGCCCGCCCGGCCGCTTCGGCCTTGCCTTCCCCGGTGGCCGCGGACTAATCGCAGCCACGGCCATTTCGCAAAGATCGCCATGCCCGACGCTCGCATCTATCAGCCCGCCAAGACCGCCGTCCAATCCGGCCGCGCCAAGACCCGCTACTGGCTGCTGGAGATGGAGCCGCGCTCGCGCAAGGAGCCGGACCGGCTGATCGGCTGGGTCGGCTCGGACGACACCGAGCAGCAGGTCGTGCTGAAGTTCCCGACCAAGGAGGCAGCGCTCGCCTATGCCGAGCGCCACGGCCTGAGCGTCCAGGTCGACGAGCCGCAGGAGCGAATCGTCCGGCCGAAGTCTTACGCCGACAACTTCATCCGCCGGTTCTGAGGGCGCCGGTTCCGAGCGCAGCCCAGGCGGCGGCCAGCGTCGCCTGCGGATCGCCGCTGGCATCGACCGCTGTCCAATCGCCCTGCATCCGGTCGATGGCGCGCAACTGGTCGTGGAGCACGGCCACGGTGGCGTCCGATGCGTCGTTGCGGCGCTGAGCGATCCGGTCGGCCAGTACCGCCTCGGGCGCCTCCAGCCACAGGCCGCCGAACGCGGCACCTTCCCCGTCCGCCGCCGCCTCGATCAGCGCCCGCTGCCAGGGGTCGCCGAACACGCCGTCTGCGATTACCGCCTGCCCGCTGCCGAGCAGCCGCGCCGCCCGCTCGGCCATGCGGCGGAACACGCGCTGACTGACCTCCGGCTGGTAGGCTTCGGCGCCGAGCTTCTCTTCCGGCGCCACGCCGAACAGGCGCTTGCGGATCACGTCGGAGCGCAGGATCACAGCACCTGGCGGGCGGCCCAGATCCGGCGCCAGCCCGCGCGCCACCGTGGTCTTGCCCGTGCCGCTGACCCCGCCCAGCGCCACGAGCACGGGCGCAGTCGTGTCGAACATCGCGACCGCCAGGTCGAGATAGCGCCGCGCCTCGTCGGGGTCGCCCTGCAGGCCCGATACCTTGGCGCGCACCGCCGCCCGGGTCGCCAGGCAGAGCGGCAGCAGAGCCGTGGCCTCGTCGTCCTCGCTGATCTCCAGCCAGCCCTGCAGAGCGCGCTGCGCATGGGGGCGGAGGCCGCGATGCAGCAGGTCCATGACCAGGAAGGCTAGGTCGTAGATCACGTCGATCGTCGCGAAGCCTGGGTCGAACTCCAGGCAGTCGAACGGCGTCGGCTCGCCCTCCAGCAGCACCACGTTGCCGAGATGGAGGTCGCCATGGCAGTGGCGGACCCGACCTTGGTCACGGCGCCGATCGAGCATTTGGCGGTGCTGCTCGAGCGCTGCCCGGCTCAGCCGGTCCAGCCGGTCGATCTGCACGAGCTCGACGGTGCCGTCGACCAAGCCGCCCAGGTCCGCGCTGTTGCCGGCCACGACCTCGGCCAGGGCGGCATGGCCGCCGCCATTGCGCACCACGGCTGCCTCCGCGTGGAAGGCCGCGACCCGCCGCGCCAGGCGCTCCACGATCTCCGGCGTCAGCCGGTCCCCCTCGGCCATCCGGTCGAGCTGCGCGTCTGGCGGGAAGCGCACCATCTCCAGCAGCCATTCGACCGCCTGCCCTGCCCCGTCCAGCCTCAGGCGTCCGTCCTCCCGGCGCACCACCGGCAGCACGCGCCGGTAGATCCCGGGTGCGGTGCGCCGGTTCAACTCCAGCTCGCGCCCGATCACTAACCTGCGCCGCTCCAGGGTCGAGAAGTCCATGAAGCTGAACCGCACCGGCCGCTTCATCTTCCAGGCCAGCTCCCGGCCGAGGAACACGTGGGCGCCATGGGTGTCGACCCGCTGGATTGGCTCGCCCAGCCCGCCCCCTTCCAGGAAGGCCAGCACCTCGGCCGTCTCGTCCCGATCCTTCATTCCCATCCCATGCTACGACACCGAAGGGCTCCTCACCCCTGCCATTGTCCGCAGCGGCAGGCCAGCGGCAACCTGCCGCGCGCAGGGCTTCTGCCAGGCGCGCACTGCCGCTAGGTTCCCGCCCGCGACAGCCAGACGAGGACATGCCGTTGAAGCCCGAGATCCTGATGCTGCGCGGGCTCCTGCCGCGCCAGACCGCCCAGATCGAGGAGCGCTACACCGCACACCGGCTGGATTTGACCCACGATCGCGCGGCGCTGCTGGCGGAGGTGGCACCGCGGATCACCGCGATCGTCACCTCAGGGGAACTCGGCTGCTCGGCGGAGCTGATGGACCACCTGCCCAGGCTCGAGATGATCTCCTGCTTCGGGGTGGGCGTGGACGGGATCGATCTCGCCTACTGCAAGCGGCGCGGCATCCCGGTCAGCAACACGCCGGACGTGCTGACCGACGACGTGGCCGACCTGGCGATCGGCCTCGCGATCGCGACCATGCGCCGGATCGTCGCCGCAGACCGCTTCGTGCGGGCAGGCTCCTGGCAGAACGGCCCGTTGCCGCTCGCCACCCGGCTGGCCGGCAAGACCGCGGGCATCATCGGGCTCGGCCGCATCGGCAAGGCGATCGCAAAGCGTGCCGAGGCCCATGGTCTCACCGTCGTATGGCATGGCCGGCATGAGCAGCCGGACGCGCCCTGGCCGCGCCGCCCGGACCTGGTGGCGATGGCGCGCGAGGTCGATCTTCTGGTGGTGGCCTGTCCGGGTGGTCCCGCCACGCGCGGCCTAGTGTCGAGAGAGGTGCTGGCGGCGCTGCGGCCGTCCAGCTTCCTGGTCAACATCAGCCGCGGCTCAGTGATCGACGAGCCGGCGCTGGTCGAGACCCTGGTGGAGGGCAGGATCGCCGGCGCCGGCCTCGACGTGTTCGCGGACGAGCCCAACGTGCCGGCCCCGCTGCTCGACCTGCCCAACGTCGTGCTGACGCCGCATATCGGCTCGGCCACTGAGGAAACCCGCGACGCCATGGCCCAATTGGTGGTCGACAATCTAGACGCTCACTATGCCGGGCGCCCGCTCCTCACCCCCTGGCGCTTCGGCTGAACCGGCCCCACACCGGCCGGCCCGGCGTGCCGCTGCAAGGTGAGTGTCACGCGGCGCAGATCACGTTGCGCAAGGTCGTCCTGCGGGCTTGATGACGGCAGCCCGCCCCGCCAATGTCGCGCCGCGCTGCCGTCATCGTCTCGATACAATCCGGGGGGACGGCCGGCCAGACGTTCGGGGGGAGGCATCGGCTTGGACATCCTGCTCGCGATCAGCCGTGCGATCGACCGGTTGAACACGGCGGTCGGCCGGACGGTGATGTGGCTGATCCTGGTCGCGGTCGTGATCTCCACGGTCAACGCCATCATCCGCAAGGCCTTCGACGTCAGCTCGAACATGTGGCTGGAGATGCAGTGGCAACTGTTCGGCTGCGTGTTCATGCTGGCCGCCGGCTATACCCTGCTGGCCAACGAGCACATCCGCATCGACATCGTGAACAGCCGCTTCCCGAAGGCATTGCGCAACTGGATCGAACTGGTCGGCCACGGCCTGTTCCTCCTGCCGTTCACCATCTTGATGATGGTCGACGGCTGGCCGTTCTTCTGGCGCTCCTATCTCGGCAACGAGCAGTCGTTCAACGCCGGCGGCCTGCCGCAATGGCCGGCCAAGCTGCTGGTCCCGGTCGGCTTCTTCCTCCTGTTCTTCCAGGGCATTTCGGAGATCATCAAGCGCGTGGCCGTGATGCGGGGGCGCGTCCCCGACCCGCATGAGCGTCACGACGAGGTGCCCGAGGGCTCCCTCGGCCAAGAGATCATCTGACCGCCAGCGACCGGAACGGGCTGAACCATGGATTTCCTGATCCACAACATGGCGCCGATCATGTTCGGCTCCCTGGTGGTCTTCCTCCTGCTGGGCTACCCGGTGGCCTTCGCGCTCGCGGCCAACGGGCTCGTGTTCGCGCTGATCGGCATCGAGCTCGGCCTGTTCCCGACCAACTTCCTCCAGGCGATGCCGGAGCGGGTCTACGGGATCATCTACAACGACACGCTGCTGGCGATCCCGTTCTTTACCTTCATGGGCCTGATCCTTGAGCGCTCCGGCATGGCCGAGGACCTGCTCGACACGATCGGCCAGCTGTTCGGTAAGATCCGTGGCGGACTCGCCTATGCCGTGATCTTCGTGGGCGCCCTGCTCGCCGCCACCACGGGCGTGGTCGCCGCCTCCGTGATCTCCATGGGCCTGATCTCGCTGCCGATCATGCTGCGCTATGGCTATGACCGCCGGGTCGCCACCGGCGTGATCGCGGCCTCCGGCACGCTCGCCCAGATCATCCCGCCCTCGCTCGTCCTGATCGTGATGGCCGACCAGCTCGGCCGGTCGGTCGGCGACATGTATACCGGCGCCATGATCCCGGGCCTCGTGCTCTCGCTGCTTTATGCCGGCTACGTGCTCGTGGTCTCGTTGGCCTCGCCCAAGTCGGCGCCGGCCCTGCCGGACGAGGCGATGACCATCAAGGAGGCGGACGGCAGCCGCGGCACCCGTTCACTCCTGGTGCTGGTCGTAGTCGCCGCGCTCGTGGGCTATCTGGCCGACCTGCTGATCGCGCCTCATGTCGAGCAGAGTGCCAAGATCGTGGGCATCACCGTGGGCGTGCTGTTCGCCTATCTCGCAGCACTCCTCAATCAGAGCCTGGGGCTCAGCCTGCTCTCGCGCCTGGCCAGCCAGGTCGTGTTCGTGCTGATCCCGCCGCTGGCCCTGGTATTCCTGGTGCTCGGCACGATTTTCATGGGCATCGCCACGCCCACCGAGGGTGGTGCGATGGGAGCGTCGGGCGCGCTGATCCTGGCCCTGTTCAAGCGCCGCCTGAGCTTCGGCCTGCTCCGGCAGGCCCTCGATTCCACCGCCAAGCTGTCGGCCTTCGTCCTGTTCATCCTGGTCGGTGCTAGGGTGTTCTCGCTGACCTTCTATGGCGTGGACGGCCACAAATGGGTCGAGGAACTGCTGGTCTCGCTGCCGGGCGGCGAGCTCGGCTTCCTGATCGTCGTCAACATCCTGGTGTTCTTGCTGGCCTTCTTCCTCGACTTCTTCGAGCTGGCGTTCATCATCGTGCCGCTGCTGGGGCCGGCGGCGGAACGGCTGGGCATCGACCTGATCTGGTTCGGCGTGATCCTGTCGGTGAACATGCAGACCAGCTTCATGCATCCGCCGTTCGGCTTCGCCCTGTTCTTCCTGCGCTCGGTGGCGCCGAAGACCGCCTATCTCGACAAGATCACCGGCCGGCGGATGGAGCCGGTCACCACCGGTCAGATCTACTGGGGCTCGGTGCCGTTCGTCGGCATCCAGCTCCTGATGGTGGCGCTGGTGATCCTGTTCCCGGGCATGGTGATGCACTACCAGGGTGCGGGCACCGGGGTGGATCCGGAATCGATCCAGCAGCTGGACATCCCGGAGATCGACATCGCACCGCCCGGCGAGTTCGACTTCGGCGCGCCCGAGGGGCTGGATGGGCCGCCTTTGGACCTGGACCCGCCCGACGACCTGGCCCCGCCGGCGGAACTGCAGCCGGCCCAGCCCTGAGCACCCGACAGCAGCGCCACGAACGCGGACGGGCCCGGGTGGATCAGCCACCCGGGCCCGTTCACGTGATCAACCAGCCGCTCAGCTCTTCTGCGAGCGCGCCCGGATCGAGAAGGTGTCGAACGAGTACTCGGCCACCTGGAACCAGAGATACTCGTCGCTCTTGAAGGCCATCATGTGGTCGTGGACCTTCTTGAACGCCGGGTT
>NZ_WUJP01000071.1 GCF_009806515.1 Geminicoccus flavidas
CGTCTCGCTGAGCTCGGCATAGACCTCCTGCGAAGCCTTGAAGCAGGCCTGCATGATCTCCTGGCTGAAGGGGCGCAGTTGCGCGCCGTTCGCCACCAGCGCCTTCAGCGCACGCGGGTTGCGCGCGTCGTAACGGGCCTGCGTCACCACGTTGACATAGGCCGCGGCACTGCGCACCACTTCCTGATAGACGGGCGGCAGCTCGTTCCACTTCGCCTGGTTGATGAAGAAGTGCAGCATGGCACCGCCTTCCCACCAGCCAGGATAGTAATAGTATTTCGCGACCTTGTAGAAGCCGAGCTTCTCGTCGTCGTAGGGACCGACCCACTCGGCGGCATCGATCGTGCCCTTCTCCAGGGCCGGATAGATGTCGCCACCGGCGATCTGCTGCGGCACCACGCCCAGCTTCGACATCACTTGGCCGGCAATGCCGGCGATGCGCATCTTCAGGCCCTCGAGATCGGCGACCGTCTTCACTTCCTTGCTGAACCAGCCACCCATCTGGCAGCCGGTATTGCCGCCCGGCAGACCAATGAAGTTATAGTTCGCGTAGAACTCGTTCATCAGGTCGATGCCACCGGCATCGTACATCCAGGCATTCTGCTGGCGGCCGTTCAGGCCGAACGGCACGGCGGTACCAAAGGCGAAGGTCGGGTCCTTGCCGAAGTAATAATAGGAACAGGAGTGGCACATCTCGACGGTGTCGTTGGTCACCGCATCGGCCGCCTGCAGGCCGGGCACGATCTCGCCGGCCGCGAATACCTGGATCTGGAACTTGCCGTTGGTCGCGGCCGAGACTGCCTCGGAGAACAGTTCCGCGGCGCCATAGATCGTGTCGAGCGACTTGGGAAAGCTCGAGGTCAGCCGCCACTTGATCTCTGGCGCGTCCTGGGCGATCGCCGGCTTGGGCAGGAGCGACGCTGCGGCCGCCATACCTGCGGTCGCGAGCCCGGCACCGGCCACGACACCACGGCGTCTGAACTTGGTGGTCATAAGGGCAACAGCCTCCCGATTTCGGAACCGTGCGCGACTATCGAGGTAACGGCGGATCATGACAACCGGAAGCACTCGGGCGGAATCGCCCGGGTGCCGTGGCAAGATCGACTGGCCGTCGACCCGCCCCGTCAGCCGGCCTCGACCAGGACATTCACCTTGCCCAGCGTCTCGATCTCGATGCTGGCGAGCTGCGGCCGCTCGAGCCAGACTACCGGCGTGATCGAGCCCAGCGTCACCGCGCTGCCCGCCGACACCGGCAGGCCCAGCCTCGCCCGGCAGTTGGCGAACCAGGCCAGCGCGTCGAGCGGATGGCCCAGCAGCGCGTCGCTGGTGCCGCGCCCAATCTCCCGACCCTCCAGCAGGGTGACCGCACTCAGCCGGTCGAGCGCCGCCACGGAACCGAGCGGCCGGGACCGGCCCAGCGCCAGGCCGGCGCCGAAGAAATTATCGGCGGCGAGCGTCGCCGGGCCGATCGTGCGGAAGTCGTCGTAGCGGTCCTCGACCAGCTCGACCGCCGCATGCACCGTCTCGACCGCGCCGGCCACGGAATCCCGGTCATGGGCCCGGTCCAAGCGCAGCTCGTCCTTGAGCACCACCGCGATCTCGGTCTCGATGCCGAGCCGCCGATAGGCGGAGAACGGCACCTGCCCGTTCAAGAACTGCACGCTGCGGGCGAAGATCTCGCCAAACACCGGCTCGGCCACGCCCAGATATTCCCGCATGTGGGCGCTGGTCGCACCGATCTTGAAGCCTACCACCGGCCCCAGGTCTGCCGCCAGCAGCGTGTTGGCCGCGCGCATGACCCGGTAGCCGGCATCGACATCGTCCGGGGCGATGCCGGGCAGGCTGGTGAGCACCTGCCTGGCCCGGCGCGCCTGCACCACCTGCTCTGCCGCCTGCTCGATCGGATCCGCCATCGCCGCCTCCTGAAGTGCGGCACCCTTGTCCGGCGGCAAGGCCAGCGATGCAAGGGGCCGGGCCCGGCAGTGCAGACCTGGCGGCTCACCTGCGCGTGCGGTGGCTCATCGCGAACTTCTCCTCCGGCGAGAGGACCATCCGGTTGCGGGCATAGAAGTGGAAGTAGAGGATGCCGATCACGAACCAGACCGCCACGCCCAGCACGCCCACCCGGTAGACCGGGTCGGAAAGCTGGAAGAACACGGTGACCAGCGCGATCACGACGGTGAGCCAGGCACCCGGCACGCCCAGCGGGCTGCGGAACGGCCGCTCGATGTCCGGCAGGTTGCGCCGCAGATAGATGAAGGCCAGGGCCTGCATGACATAGGAGAACATGGCGCCGAACACCGCCATGTTGAGCAGCGTGCCGCCGATGATCGCCCCGCCGCGCTCCTGGCCGACCCCGAACCAGACGCACATCATGACGATCAGCGCCACGATGGAGCCGGTGATCATCGCGACGTGCGGGGTCTTGCGAGTGCCATGGGTGACCGAGAGGGCGCGCGGAAAGTAGCCGGCCCGCGACAGGGAATAGATCTGCCGGCCCTCGGCGAAGATGATAGTGTGGAAGCTCGCGATCAGGCCGATCACCGCGACCAGCGCCAGGATCTTGGCGATGTCGCTGCCGAAGATGGCGCGGAACCCGTCCAGCAGCGGCTCGCCGGACGTGCCCAGGTGGAACGAGCCGACGCCTGCCACCGAGGGGTTCAGCCACAGGATCATGAAGGCCGACACGATCAGGGTGAAGATGCCGGCCAGGATGCCCTTGGGCATGTCGCGCTTCGGATCGTGGCTCTCCTCGGCGGCCAGCGGCAACTGCTCGATCGCCAGGAACAGCCAGACCGCGAACGGCATGGCGGCGAGCGCGCCGGTAATGCCGTGCGGCAGGAACGGGCCGCCGCCTTCGGGCAGCTCGCTGCCGTCCGCGCCGATGTTGAGCGCCCAGCGGCTGAAGTCGATATGCGGGAAGGCGCTGATCCAGAACACCACCAGGACTGCCAGGGCAGCCAGGGTGACGATCAGCGTGACCCGGAACGACAGTTCCACGCCCACGATGTTGAGGCCCAGGAACAGGACATAGAAGGCGATCCACCACAGCGGCTGCATGGCGGTGGGCGTCTCGAAGATGCCGGTCATGTAGGAACTGATGAAGAACACGATCACGGCCGGCGTGAGCACGTACTCGACGTTCTCCGAAAGCCCGGTGAGGAAGCCGCCCCAGGGCCCCAGCGCGGTGCGGGCGAAGGAATAGGCGCCGCCCGTGTGCGGCAGGGCCGGGCTCATCTCGGCGATCGAGTAGGTTAGGCCCAGATACATCACCATGATCAGCAGGGTGGCGATCAGCATGCCGCCCCAGCCGCCGATCGACAGGCCGAGATTCCAGCCAGAATAATGGCCGGAGATGACGGCGCCCACGCCCAGCGCCCAGAGCGACCAGACGCCGGCATAGCGCCGCAGCGTGCGCTTCTCGAAATAGGTTACATCGACCTCGACATAGCGGACGCCGGCGGCGTCCGGATCATTTGCCATGGGAGTATCCCTGAGGATCGTGACGGGGAGCGGGTGACCACGCATGGCCATGACCCGCAGGTTGCCCGCGGGACCGGGCTGGGCCCGCTCCAGCTTCGACGATGCCGGGACTGGTTCGCCTTGCAAAGAGCACCGTCGTCAGCATCCCTAGCGATTTTCCGGCGGATGTAGCCTGGCCGCCGCGGTGGTCGACGCTGCGCGATCGACCCAGGAAGAGGTCACACCCGTTGACTGGTCATCTCATTATACCATAGTTTTCGCCCGCTCGGATGACGGCAAGCTGGGAGGTTGGTCGGGATGACGGTGATCGCGCTGTTCGGTGCTGGCGGTAAGATGGGGATGCGCCTTGGCAAGAACCTCGTCGGCTCGGCCTACGAGGTCCGCCATGTCGAGGTGAGCGAGGCCGGCAA
>NZ_WUJP01000072.1 GCF_009806515.1 Geminicoccus flavidas
GGCGCGGCTGAAGGACGAGCTGGGCGTGGTGCCGGTGGGCGCGGACGAGGCGCTGGATGGCGCCGAGGTCGTGATCCTGGCGGTGCCCGACACGCTGATCGGCAAGGTCGCGAGCGGCATCGTCGACAAGCTCGAGCCCGGCACGATCGTGGTGATCCTGGATGCCGCGGCACCCCATGCCGGACACCTGCCCAAGCGCGACGACATCACCTATTTCGTGACTCATCCCTGCCACCCGCCGATCTTCAACGACGAGACCAACCCGGCGGCGAAGAAGGATCATTTCGGCGGGGTTGCCGCCAAGCAGCACATCGTCAACGCCCTAATGCAGGGTCCCGAGGAGCATTACGCGGTCGGCGAGGCGGTGGCGAAGACCATCTGGAAGCCGGTGATGCGCTCGCACCGGGTGACCGTCGAGCAGATGGCGATCCTGGAGCCGGGCCTGTCCGAGACGGTCTGCGCCACGCTGCTGGTGGTGATGCGCGAGGCGATGGAAGAGGCGATCGCCCGCGGCGTGCCCGCCGAGGCGGCGCGCGACTTCCTGCTCGGCCACATGAACGTGCTGGGCTCGGTGATCTTCAAGGAGGTCGACGGCGTGTTCTCGGACGCCTGCAACAAGGCGATCGAGTTCGGCAAGCCCGTGCTGATGAAGGACGACTGGAAGCGGGTGTTCGAGCCCGACGAGATCATGGCGAGCATCCGCCGGATCACTTGAGCACCGTGCGAGGCGGGCCTGGGCGCCCGAGACGAATCCATGCCGACACGCGGCCAGGCTCGAGGCCGTCGTCTTGCTGCGGAGGCGGACCGGGGGGGGAGCCGCCTCCGCAGCATTCTCGCCACGACCAGGCACGCGTGGTCCGGGCTCGCCTTGCCGAGGGAGGTAGGATGCTCAAGGGTGGACTGATCGGCTGCGGGTTCTTCGCCCAGAACCAGCTTCATGCCTGGCAGGACCTGGACGGGGTCGAGATCGTCGCGATCTGCGACCGGGATGCTGGCCGCCTGGAAGCGGCCGGCGAGCGGTTCGGCATCGGCCGGCGCTACACCGATGCTGCAAAGATGCTGGCGAACGAAGCGCTGGACTTCGTCGACATCGCGACCACCGCGCCCACGCACCGGCCGCTGGTAGAACTCGCCGCCGCCCACGGCCGTGCGGTGATCTGCCAGAAGCCGTTCGCGATCGAGCTGGGCGATGCCGAGGCCATGGTGGCAGCCTGTGCGAAGGCCGCCGTGCCCTTGATGGTGCACGAGAACTTCCGCTGGCAGACCCCGATCCAGGCGGTGCGCCGGGTGATCGACGAGGGTGCCATCGGCCGGCCGTTCTTCGGCCGCTTCGCCTTCCGCTCCGGGTTCGACGTCTTTAGCGGCCAGCCCTATCTCGTCGAGGGCGAGCGCTTCATCATCGAGGACCTGGGCATCCACATCCTGGACATCGCCCGCTTCGTGATGGGCGAAGCCAGCAGCATCGCCTGCCGCATCCAGCGGGTGAACCCGAGGATCAGGGGCGAGGACGTGGCCACCATGCTGCTGGGCCACGGGCAGGCCACAAGCGTGGTCGACTGCTCCTATGCCACGAGGCTGCCGGTCGAGCCGTTCCCGCAGACCCTGGTCGAGGTGGACGGCGATCAGGGCAGCCTGCGGCTGGTCGAGGGCTACCGGCTGACCGTGCATGGCCCGGGCGGCACGCGCGAGCTGGACGTGTCGCCTGCCCTGCTGCCCTGGGCCGAGCGGCCCTGGCACAACATCCAGGAGAGCGTGCAGGCGATCCAGCGGCACTGGGTCGAGTGCCTGACGAGCGGTACCGAGCCGCAGACCTCCGGGCGGGACAATCTGCAGACGCTCCGCCTGGTCGATGCCGCCTATCGCAGCGCCGCCACCGGACAGGTGCAGGAACTGGCCGGCTGACCGGTCCCTTCCCGGAGAAGCTTCGCAACTGTGGCCGTTCGTCGTATGCACTTCCGGATCATCGGATCGTGGCGGCTGCCGGCCGCCCGGACCAGCGGCCTCGGGTGGCGAAGGGAGACGCGGCGTGCGGAGCATGGACGGATGGCTGGCAGCGACGCTGATCGCGCTGGCCGGCAGCGGCGCGGTCGCGGGCGAGCGGGGCCACCAGCCGCCCCGGCAGGGTTGGGGCGAGGTGGTGGTGTCGCGCTACCTAGAGCCCGGCGGCAACGACCTGCTGACCGGCGGGCTGGGTGCCGCGCGCCTGGCCGATCCCACCCCGGTGCCGGTCGACTTGGCCGATCCGGAATCGCTGCGCACTGCCGCCATCTTCAACAATTACCGCGCCCTCGTCGATACCAGCTCAGGCGGCGGGTATGGCCGGCTCTACGGCCCATGGGTGGGACCCACGGCGGCCGATGCGACCGGCAGGATCCATGGCGTGGAGTACCTGACGCTCGCGACCGACCGCCATGGCGACCGGGTCACGCTGATGGTGCAGATCCCGCAGGGCTTCGACTCGCAGGCGGCCTGCATCGTCACGGCACCTTCGTCCGGCTCGCGCGGGGTCTATGGCGCCATCGGCACGGCCGGCG
>NZ_WUJP01000073.1 GCF_009806515.1 Geminicoccus flavidas
AGTGGGGGCTGAAGCGCAGCTGCGCGGTGGCCTACACCGATAAGGGTACCGGCACCGGTGCGCACGACCTGGCACGCGACGAGGTGGGGCTCCTGCGCGGTGAACGGGTGGACGCCGACGAAGCCGGTGGCCGTTCGACCTTCACCGCCCCGATCAGCGAGCGTCAGCGCCAGCGGTTCGACGCCCGCTATCCCGACCGCTTCGCCTGGAAGCATGCGCATTCGCAGACGAATCCGGAGGCGCGCTGGGGGCAGCATGTCCTCCGCTCGCTGGACTTTGCCTTCTTCGCCCTGAACCGCGAGCTGGCGGCGGCGCGTGCTGCCGGCGACGCTCCGTTGCTCGACCAGGACAACACGTTGGTGGTCGCCTCCAGCGTGTCCAATGGCGGTGCCGCCTCCTTGCGGGCAGCGGAGCTCGCCCGGCCGGGCCTGATCGACGGGGTCGTGGTGACCGAGCCGAACGTCAACCCGAGCCGGGACCGCCGCTTCGCGATCCGCCAGGGCCAGGGCAGCGAGCTGCACCAGCACAGCCGGCCGCTCTTCGACTACCTGACCCTGCTCAACCTCTACCAGGGCTGCGCCAACCTGGCCCCGGCCAACCAGACGGCCCCGCTCAACCTCACGCCACGGGCGTTTGGCGAGAATCGCTGCAAGTCCCTGCGCGCCCGCGGCCTGCTGCGTGCCACCGAGCTGGCCGAGCAGGCCGAGGAGGCGCAGCGCATCATCAACGGCTACGGCATCCTGCCGGAGCAGAACGCGGTGGCACCCGGCTACTGGGCCAGCTATGTCGGCCAGGCAGTGGCGGTCACCTATGCCAACGCGTACGCGCAAGCCTCGGTGCTGGAGAATCTGTGCGGCTTCTCGTTCGCCGCAGTGGGCACCGACCCGGCCAGCCCCACTCTGGATCGGGTGATCCCGCTGCCGGAGAGTGCTGCGGCAACGCTGTTCGCCACCGCCAACGGCATCCCGCCCACCGGGGGCGTGGCCGTGGTCAACAACGACGCGCCGGGCGGCGCCATGCGCGACCAGGTCTCCGCGTCGCGCTCGACCGGCCGCCAGGACCAGAACCTGGACGGCCACTTGTGCCTGCGCTCGCTGATCGCCGGGCGACCGACCATGGCACTCTGGGCGGGGTCCGAGCGCTATCGCCGCCATCGTCTGGCGGATGGAATCGACCGGATCCTCGCCAGCGGCCGCCTGCGCGGCACGCCCGCCATCCTGGTCCATGGCCGCGCCGATGCGCTGATCGCACCCAACCACAGCTCCAGGCCCTATTACGCGCTGAGCCGTCTGCAGGACGGCTCGCGGTCGCGGATCAGCTATGTGGAGGTCACGCACGCCCAGCATCTGGACGCGTTCAATTCCCTGCCCGGCTATGACGAGCGGTTCATCCCGCTCCACTATTACTTCGTGCAGGCCATGGACCTGATGTATGCGCACCTGACCGAGGGCGATGCCCTGCCGCCCAGCCAGGTGGTGCGCACCCTGCCCCGCGGGCGCGACGCCGAAGGCAGCGTGCCGCCGATCGAGCTCGAGAACCTGCCGCCGATCAGCCTCACGCCGGCCGAGGATGCGCGGATCACCTTCGACGGTCGCACGCTGGCGATCCCGGACTGAACAGGCGGCGCCGGCGGGCCAGCTTGGCCGCCACGCAATTCCCCGAGACCTGGCCGTTTTTTGTCGCGGCCGCTGGCCCCCCATCGTATCGGGAGCAAGTTATGGCAGGCGGTGGATGAAGTGCCACCGCATCGCTACGAGGAGGAGCGTTCGCTCATGTCTGATCTGATCTGCGTCGCGTTCGACGAGCCGGACACTGCCGACAAGGTGCTGCACGCACTCACCGCCATGACCAAGGAGCAGCTGATCGAACTGACGGATGCCTGCGTGGTCGTCCGGCCGCCGGAGGGTGAGATCCAGCTCAAGCAGATGGTGCCGCTCACCAAGGTTGGAGCCTTGAGCGGCGGCTCGTCCGGCGCGCTGTGGGGCGCGGTGGTGGGCCTGCTGTTCCTCAATCCGCTGGCGGGCATGGTGATCGGCGCCGGGGTCGGGGCGGGCACCGGTGCCCTGGCCGGCCGCCTGTCCGACTACGGCATCGACGATGACTTCATCAGGAGGGTCGGCGGTGCGATCAAGCCCAACAGCTCGGCCCTGTTCCTGCAGATCCGCAAGGTGACCGCCGACAAGGTGCTGGAGCGCCTGCGCGCCGAGGGCTTCCATGGCCATGTGCTGCAGACCTCGCTCACCAACGAGCAGGAGGCGGCACTGCAGAAGGCGATCAGCGAAACCTCCGCCTGACGGTTCGCGGCCGGCCGCAACATCCAACAGGCTGCGGCGTTGGCGATCCTGCGGCCGGCCGGCAACCCGCGCCCCCAGCCAGGCGATTCCAACACCAGAGAAAACGTTCTACGATCCGGCCGCGGGCAACAGGGAGGCCGATCATCGTGAGCGAATATCTCGTGCTGGACAGGAGCTTCGCGCATCTGACCAACAGCAACGCGCGGCTGAGGAAGCTCTGGACGGGTTCGGCCTGGGCGGAAGGCCCGGTGTTCTTCCGCGACGGCAACTTCCTGCTGTTCTCCGACATCCCGAACGACCGGATCATGCGGTTCGTCCCGGACTTCAGCGGCCTGGACGGCACGGTCTCGGTCTATCGCCAGCCCTGCAACAACACCAACGGCCATACCCGCGACCGCGAGGGCCGGCTGATCTCCTGCGAGCATGGCGGCCGCAGGGTGTCGCGCACCGAGCTGGACGGGCGGATCACCGTGATCGCCGACAGCTACAACGGCAAGAAGCTGAACTCGCCCAACGACGCGGTGGTGAAGTCGGACGGCACCATCTGGTTCACCGACCCCTCCTACGGGATCCTGTCCGACCTGGAGGGCTGGAAGGCCGAGCCGGAATATGGCGGCTGCTACGTCTTCCGCTTCGACCCCAAGGACGGCAGCCTCGCCGTGGTGGCCGATGATTTCCTCAAGCCCAACGGGATCGCCTTCTCGCCGGACGAGAAGATCCTCTACATCGCGGATACCGGCGCCTCCCACGACCCGGACGGGCCCAAGCACATCCGCGCCTTCGACGTGAACGAGGACAACAAGCTGAAGAACAGCCGGGTGTTCGCCGAATGCGACGCCGGCCTGTTCGACGGGTTCCGCCTGGACACGGATGGCCGGGTGTGGAGCTCGGCGGGCGACGGCGTGCACTGCTTCGCGCCGGACAGGCAGCTGCTCGGCAAGATCCTGGTGCCCGAGGTCGTGGCGAATGTCTGCTTCGGCGGGTTCAAGCGCAACCGGCTCTATATCTGCGGCACGACCTCGCTCTATGCGGTGCATGTCACCGTCACCGGGGCGCAGGTACCTTGATCGGGCGGGAGGCCGCGACGGCGCCGGTCGCCGGCCTCCTCCTGGCGACCGCCCTCCTGGCCGGCTGCCAGGGCCGGATCGAAGGCGTGGACCGCCATGTCCCGCCGAGCGGGACCACGCTCGCCTATGGCTGCGATGACGGCAGCGGGCTGCAGGTGACCTTCACCGGGCTGGAGGCGGCGACGATCGACCATGCCGGTGCCTCCCGCGAGCTGCACGGCGTCTTTTCCGAGCAGGGCGCCAAGTACAAGGCCGGCGACACCATCCTGCGGATCGAGGGCGACCAGGCGATCCTCGAGAACGTGGACGGCACAAGCCACTGCACAAGACGCGGCTGACAGTGCCCCGCCGGTCCTGGTGGGGCGCGCAGCACCGGTTGACGACGATGGTATGACAGGTTCACATTCATACCAACCGATCACCGTCAGGCCGTGCAGTGGCCGGCTGGCGGGAGGACGGCCCCGTCTCGGGCGGGGCCCAAAGGGAGGCGAACAGTGGCAAGCGCTCGGGCCACCGAGATCGCGCCCGTCGAATCACGGGCGGATCATGCGCCGATCAGGACCCGGCGGCTGCACGAGGAAGTGGCGGCCAGGATCGAGGCGACCATCAATGCGGGAGCGCTCGGGCCGGGCGACAGCCTGCCCTCGGAGCGCGAGCTCATGGCCCGCTATGGCGTGGGCCGCCCAGCCGTGCGTGAGGCGCTCCTGTCCTTGCAGCAGCGCGGGCTGATCGAGCGGCGCAACGGCGAGCGCGCCCGGGTGGCCTCGCCCAGTGCCGCGGACGTGGTCTCGCAGATGACCTTGCCGGTGCGACGGATGCTGGCCCGGCCCGAGAATGTCCGGCACTTTCAGGAAGCGCGCTGGCTGTTCGAGACGGGCGTCGCCCGGCAGGCGGCGCTGCGCGCCACGCCCGAACAGATCGCCACGCTGGCGGCGGCCCTGGAGGCCAACCGGGCGGTGCTGGGCGATCCGGTCGAGTTCGCCCGCACTGACGTGCTGTTCCACCTGCGGCTCGCCGAGATCCCCAACAATCCGATCTTCACCGCCCTGCACGACGCCCTGGTCGGCTGGCTCACCGAGCAGCGCCGAGTGACGCTGACCAGCCCGAAGGCGTTCCAGGTGGCGTTCGCCGCGCATGAGCGGATCTTCAAGGCGGTGGCGGCGCACGAGCCGGACGAGGC